>JAUXJB010000183.1 GCA_030624945.1 Deltaproteobacteria bacterium
AACGCGCCTGAAAGCGGGAGACCCATGACTCCCCTCCCCCACATCCGGGGCCTTCTGCTGGATGCCGTGGGAACGTTGATCCGACTGCACGAGCCCCCTCCAACGGTCTACGTCCGGTTCGCGGAACGTCACGGGCTCCGCGCGACGCCCGAGCAGGTGGCGGGACGCCTCCGCGCGCATCGCATCGAGCCGCCGCCGCTCGCTGGCGTCCCTCTTTCCGAGATTGCTGGGCGCGAGCGGGAGGGCTGGCGCGAGATCGTGCGCGACGCACTCGGACCGAGCGCCGCGGACGGACCCTGCTTCGACGAGCTCTTCGATTTCTACGCCGGAGGGGAGGCCTGGCGTGTCGAGCCGGGTGCGGCCCAAGCGCTGGCCCACGTGCGGGTTCGAGGTGTGCAGGTCGCGGTGGTATCGAACATGGACGCGCGCCTGCCCCACGTGCTGGAGGTGCTCGGGCTTGCCCCGGTGATCGACCTGGTGGCCCTCCCTTCCAACACGGGATTTGCCAAGCCCGATCCACGCATCTTCCGGTTCGCCCTCGAGCGCCTCGGCGTGGAGGCCCGCTCGGCCCTCTACATCGGGGATCGAGAAGCGGACTGCGTTGACGCCGCACGCAAAGCCGGCCTGCGCGGGCTCCGTTACGCCCCGGGAGGCACCAGCGAGGATCGCCAGCTCCTGGGCGAGTGGTCCATGCTCGAGGCCCACATGACCTGATACCCTCCGGACATGGATTCCATGCAGGGCATGACACTGCCCGACAGCGAGCGCTGGTCGCCACGCGTCGTGGTCGTGCGCGGACTCAACCCAGGTCCCTTCACGGGTCCGGGTACGAACACCTATCTGCTGGGAACCGGCTCGGAACGCATCCTGCTCGACACGGGAGCCGGCGTGGACGGCTACCTCGACCTGCTCGAGGATGCACTGGCGACGAGCTGTGGCGGCGCGCGGCTGGGCGACGTCCTGGTCACGCACACGCATCCCGACCATCTGGGCGGGGCCCCTGCCGTACTGGAGCACTTCGGCGAGCGCAGGGTTCAGAAGATGCCCTGGCCCGAGAGGGACCGACACGTGTCCGTGGGCATCGCCGAGATCGGAGACGGCGAGATGTTCGAGACCGACGGCGTGCGCCTGCGCGCGATCCACACACCGGGACACGCGCCGGATCACCTCTGCTTCTACCTGGAGGAGGAGCGAGCCCTCTTCACCGGCGACCTCGTGCTGGGCGCGGGAACGACGGTCATCCCCCTCGACGGGGGCGACATGGCGCTTTACCTGGACTCGCTCCGCAGGCTTCTCGACCTCGAGCTCGACCGGATCTATCCCGGCCACGGACCCTACATCTTGAAGCCCGCGGAGAAGCTCCGCGAGTACATCGACCACAGACTCGAGCGCGAGCGACAGATCCTCACCGTCGTGGCCGAGGGAGTGACCACCGTCGAGCAGATGGTCGAGCGGATCTACACGGACACCCCGCGCTACCTCTACCCCGCGGCCGGCCAATCTGTGCGCTCGCATCTGGGGAAGCTGCAGAAGGAGCATCGCGCCTCGCGCACGCTGGATGCCGGGGGCGAGGAACACTGGTCCGTTGCCTGAGAGACAGGTGGCGGACTCCGTTCTGATCGAGCAGCTCGGCTCTACGGATCGAAGCAGCCAGCGACAGGCCTGCGACGAGCTCGCCCGGCGCATCGGCCAGGACCCGAAGCTCCGAGACGCGTTGCTCGTCACGCTGCGCGAGGGCAACCCGCGGGCGCGTTTCGCCAGCGCCTTCGTTCTGTTCGGCGCGGAGAGACCGACACTGCGCCTCCTGCCCGCGCTCCTCGACGCCCTGAAGATCACCGACGGCGACATCCGCTGGCAGGCGACGCACATGCTCTCGACGCTCGGCCGACTGCACGAAGAGGTGTTTCCCGTCCTTCTGCACGAGGCGCAGGGGGCGCAGAGCCCCTTGCAACGCCGCATGGCTCTCTACGCACTGCGCGAGCTCGCACCGGAGCGCCCCGAGACGGCGGTCGCCTGCGCGGCGGCTCTCGACGACCCGAGCGTCCCGGTTCGTCTCGCGGCGCTCACCTGCTTCGGAAAGCTCACGGATTCCGGCCGACCCGCGCTCGATCGCATACTCGCGATCGCCACGCGCGACCCCGACCCGCGCATGCAGGGGCTCGCTACGGTCGCACTCCCGAATCTCACGGCCTCCCACCCGGATGCTCTGCCCGCGGTGAAGGAGGCGCTTCGAAGTCTCGCTCGCTCCGACCACACCTCCGTTGCGCGCGCCGCGACCGCGGCCCGGATGCGCCTCGACGCGGATGGTTGAAGTTCCACGACCGGAATTCGAGTATCTCGGCCTCCGCGGAAGGGACCATGGGAAACGTCGCTCCGAGATTCATCCTGGCCAGCTCGTCGCGTAGACGGCAGGAGCTGCTCCGAACAGCCGGCTTCGAGTTCGAGATCGCGGAACCGAACGCGGACGAAGCGGTGCACGCGGGGGAGCGTCCGGAGCAAACCGCCAGACGGCTGGCGCTTACCAAGGCGAGGATCGTGGCAGAGCGCTTCGATCCGAACAGCTGCGTGCTGGCCGCCGACACGATCGTCGTCATCGACGATGCGGTGCTCGGCAAGCCCGAGGATGCAAACGAGGCGGTGCAGATGCTGATGCGCCTCGCCGGCCGCACCCATCGGGTGATCACCGGCTACGCTGCGATCGTGGACGGGAGTGTAGTGGAATCCGGCGTCGAGGTGAGCCGGGTGCGCATGCGTCCTGTCACGCGGCAGGATGCCACGGCCTACGCGGAGGGCGGCGAACCCCTCGACAAGGCCGGAGGCTACGCGGTACAGGGAGAGGGCGGACGCTTCGTGGAGCACATCGACGGCTCGCGCTCGAACGTGATCGGTCTCCCGCTCGAGGCTGTGATCCCGGCGCTGCGAAGGCTGGGAGTGAAGCCGCGATGAGCGAGATCGCCGCAAGGGTCGAGGCACTTCGCAAGCGGGTTGAGCTGGCCGCGCGGGCTGCGGGACGAGATCCGGGGAGCGTCCGGCTCCTGGCGGTCTCCAAGACGTTCCCAGCGAGATGCGTCCTCGAGGCCGTCGAGGCGGGCCTGCGCTGCTTCGGTGAGAACCGCGTACAGGAGGCCGATACAAAGATCCCCGAGCTGCGCACCGCCACGGAGGTGACTCTCGATTGGCATCTCGTCGGCCAGCTCCAGCGGAACAAGGCCCGACGGGCCGTCGAGCTGTTCGACTGGATCCACTCCGTCGACCGTCCGGCGCTGGCGGCGGCCCTCGAGCGACACGCGGAAGCGCTGGGCCGAAGACCGCGCGTGCTCCTGCAGGTGAACATCGACGAAGAAGGGCAGAAAGGCGGCGTTCGTCCCGGAGACGTGGCATCCCTGGCGGAGCAGGTCGGCGCCCTGCCCCATCTCGAGCTCGTCGGTCTCATGACCATTCCCCGAGCGTGCGAGGATCCCGAGGAGGTGCGACCCTCCTTCGCAAGCCTGCGAGAGCTGCTGGAGGAGATCAACCGGCCGCGCAGCGCGGACAAGCAGCTGAGCGAACTCTCGATGGGGATGTCGGCCGATTTCGAGGTGGCGATCCAAGAGGGCGCCACCTGGATCCGCATCGGCACCGCGATTTTCGGGGAGAGACAGTGACGATGAGCGAGCTGCCGGAATCGGTTGGAACCATCGGGGCGGGAAACATGGCCGAGGCGATCCTGCGCGGCCTGCTACGCGCGGGGATGCGACCGGAGCAGCTTCTCGCGGCCGATCCCGATGCAACTCGGCGCGCGCACCTCGAGACCGAGCTGGCCATTCGCGTCGTGGAAGACAACGCGGAGATCGCGCGTAGCTGCGAGGTGGTGGTGATCGCCGTAAAGCCGAGCGTCGTCGAGTCCGCGCTGCGCGATCTTCCTGGCGGCGAGGGTCCACTCTACGTCTCGATCGCGGCCGGGCGCTCCAGTGCGAGCCTGCGGGCGGCCTTGCCCGCCGGCGCGCGTGTCGCTCGTGCGATGCCCAACACCCCTGCACTCATCTCCGCCGGGATCAGCGCTCTGGCCCAAGACTCGGGAGCCAGCGAGGAGGACCTCGTCCGGGCGGAGTCCGTGCTCGGGGCAATCGGGCGTGTACTGCGGGT
>JAUXJB010000180.1 GCA_030624945.1 Deltaproteobacteria bacterium
AGGCCCCCCGGAGGCACCCCGTCAGGGCCCCAGGAGGACCCCGTGGATCGTTCGGACGCAGCCCCGCTAAGCGACCTTCCAGAGATCACCTACCTCGGACTGCTGCTCCTGTTCGGGGTCTCGACCGCCGGCCTGATCGTGGCCCTGGGCGCCTCGATCGCAAATCGCGTGGATCTGCTGCTGTTCTGCGCGGGCCTGGGCGCCATGCTCACCTCGCTGGTCTGGATCGCGCTGCTGGCCCTGCAATGCAGCCGAGCCTGGGCGCTAGCCCTCTGGCTGGGGATCTGGGTGCCTTACGTGAACCTGGTTCTCGCCGCCGCCTTTGCGCGTCGCTACTGGGATCGCGGAGCGCGCCCCGCGGCCCTGGTCGCGACCGCGGGGCTCCTGATGGAGACCCTGGTCTCCGTGCGCATTCTGCTGGTCGGCTCTCCGGTCCCGATCTAGCGCGGGATTCCCCGATAGATCCGCTCAGCGGAGCTTCTGTCCGAGAATCTCGAAGAAGTTCGTCAAGACGCGATAGGTTAGGCCCCAGACCGTGTAGCGGTCGTAGCGGAACCCTGGGAAGGTCTCGCCGATCGCGCTCGGCCCGGTGGCGTGCTCCACGGAGGATTCCGGGTGCAGGATCCACGGTACGGGAATCCAGACCGTGGAATTCACCTCGTGATTGGCGGTGACTTCGGGTCGAGTGGCGAGCCCGTAGACATAGGGCGACACCACCAGGGGGAACGTCTGCTCACGGAATCTCCGCTGGCCCGAGAGGTCATCGAGTCGACCTAACGGCTCGTGCAGCGAGACCCCGACCTCTTCGAGGGTTTCCCTCGCAGCCGTAGCTTGGAGATCCTCGTCTTCGGGGTCTTTGCGTCCTCCGGGCAGGGCCATGTGGCCCGACCAGGGGTCTCCTTCCCGGGTGGCGCGCTCGATGAAGAGAATCTCCGGCGAGCCGCCATCGGGCTCGTGGAGGATCAGGGCCACCGCAGCCCGCATCACGTCGCCCTCGGGCTCGGCCCGGGTGGCGCGGTGTGCGCCGATCCGCTCTCGGATGGTGTCGAGCTGCACATTCGTACTCTACCGACTCCTCACGGCCCCGCGAGGAGAGCTCGCCGGCCCCTCGCCCGTGCGGTTATGCTTTGCAGGGTGGGATACATCCTGGTCACCAACGACGACGGCGTGGACTCGCCGGCCCTCGTACCACTGGTTCGGGCTCTGCGCGAGCTCGGGCCCGTGCGTGTGGCCGTCCCCGACGCCGAGCGCAGCTGGATCGGAAAGGCCATCTCGCGCTGGGACGAGATCCGCGTCCAGCACATCGAGCGCGAGGGGATCGCCATGGCTGCCGTCGGCGGCTATCCCGCCGACTGCACGAATCTGGGTGTGCACTCCCTCTTCGAAGGTCGGCCCGATCTGGTCGTCTCGGGCGTGAACATCGGGCTCAACAGCGGTCTCGGCTTCTTTCTCTCGAGTGGGACCATCGGTGCTGCCATGGAGGGTTGGATCGCAGGCATCCCGGCTCTGGCCTTCTCGGTCGGCGTACAGGGGCACGATCGCGAGTGGAAAGAGAGGGCGGCCGCGCCCGAATCCCGCGACATCTGGCAGCGGGCTGCCGCGCTCGCCGCGGATATCACGCGCACGATCCAGGAGAGTGGCTTTCCGGTGGCCGCGGATCTCCTCAGCGTCAATTTCCCCGTGGGAGCCGGGCCGGAGACACCGCGGGCCCTCACGGAGCTGGCCGCCGTCGGCTACCGCTCGCTATTTCGTCGCACGAGCGATGGGGTATTCGTACACGACTACACCGGAGAGCTGCGCAACGAGGCCGACGCGCACGCCGCGACGGACGTAGCGGCTTTGCGTGAAGGCCGGGTGTCGATCACCCCAGTGCGACTGGCACACACCGCGGAGCTCAGCCCCGAGCATCGTCGGGCCTTGCTGCGCGCGTCCGACTGAGTAGCTCGCGCGCGAAGCCTGCGAGATTGACAATCGGCTCCGTGTGAAATACCAAGCGGGGGTACCGCAACGGGTGCGTTTGCTTGGCCATGGGGGGCTCGGGCCATCACGCGCAGAATCGCCGTCATCAATGAAAAAGGGGGCAGCTGCAAAACAACGCTGACCTCCAACATCGGCTACTACCTCGCCCGCGAGCACAACAAGCGAGTGCTGCTCGTCGATCTGGATCCTCAGGGACAGCTCGGCAAGGTGCTGGGGGTGGACGTCGGCGCCGCTCGGAGAACGGCGTTGGATCTGCTCCTCGACGCGCTGATCGGTGAAGATACGCGGCCGGCTCTGCCCGTGGTGCGGGCCCGGCATCCCAATCTCGACCTCGTCCCGTCGAACAAGTCGCTCGCGCTGTTTCCCGCCGAGGTTTCCGAGCGGGAGCGAGACGAGTACTTCTGCTTGCGCACCGCGCTCGAACGCACGCGGAGCTACGACTTCATTCTCTTCGATGCCCCTCCGTCCTTCGGATCGGTCACGCTGAACGCGCTCCTGGCGGCGAACGAGATCCTGCTGCCCGTTCCCCTGACCTACCTGGGGCTCGACGGTGCCGCGGAGATCGTGCGGACCGTCGAGATGGTGCGAGAGCGCTTCGATCACCCGGAGCTCCAGATCTCTCTGGTCGTGGCGACCTTCGCCAGGCGAACGAGGATGGCACGCGAGATTCTGGAGAAGCTGCGCCAGCATTTTCCCAGCCAGCTCTCGAAGACGGTGCTCGGCTACTCCGTGCTGATTGACGAGGCGCAGAGTCGCTCCCAGACGATCTTCGAGCACGCACCTCGATCGAGCATCGCC
This sequence comes from Deltaproteobacteria bacterium, assembly GCA_030624945.1. Lineage (GTDB taxonomy): Bacteria > Myxococcota_A > UBA9160 > SZUA-336 > SZUA-336 > JAUXJB01. The sequence goes on from JAUXJB010000180.1 coordinate 2,779, forward strand.
GAGCTCTTGAGCGACGTCGCAAACGAGCTCTTGGCCGTGAGACCGCCGGGAGATCTCGCGTGAAGAGCCCCGGCGACGAGCCGGCGCTGGGAGGCGATCCCTTCACGAGCAGCGACGGCACCATCCCGTATCTGACGCGGCTGCGCGAGCGGCGGGTGCGGCTGGCGGCGAGCGAAGACGCGGAGAACCGCTCGGAGACTACTCGAGAAAGTGTAGATCTCGGACCGCCCGTCCCGGAGGTCCCGCCATTCGAAGACAGGGACGAATCCGCGGGTTGGCTGGACTCCCTGGCGGGACTGCTCCTCAATTCCGACGATGAGGAACGCGTCACCGCGCTGCTCGCGGAGTTCGAAGGGCTGCCCTACGACTCGTTGGGGCTGAATCCCCGGGTTGCGCGTCGGGCGCTCGCGCTGTTCGGGCAGCTTCACAAGTACTACTTTCGCGTGGAGAGCAGCGGGCACGAGATGCTTCCCGAGAAGGGCACCGCGATCCTGGCCGCGAATCACGGCGGTCTCTTGCCTTTTGACGGGGCGATGGTCATCACTGACGTGGCGTTGCGCGCGGATCCCCCCAGGCTCGTGCGTGCCGTGGTGGACCGTTGGGCGGGCACCCTTCCCTTCGTCAACATCTTCTTTTCTCGAGTCGGCCAGGTGGTCGGTACCCGCGACAACTTTCGCGAGCTGCTGAGCCGACAACAGGTCGTGCTGGTCTTCCCCGAGGGGATGGCTGGCGCTCGCAAGCTGGCAGCCGAACGCTACGTCTTGCAGAAGTTCGGGCTGGGCTTCATCGAGGAGAGCCTTCGCCATCACACCATGATTGTTCCGGTCTCGATCATCGGCGCGGAGGATCAGGCTCCGATTCTGTACGACGTGAAGCCCTTGGCCCGACTGCTCGGGCTCCCCGTCTTCCCCATCACGCCGACGTTTCCACTGCTCGGCCCCCTCGGCCTGCTGCCCTATCCCGTGAAGTACCAGATCACCTACGGCGAGCCGTTTCGCTTCTTCGAGGAGTTCTCGCCGAAGGCGCTGGGGGACCCGCACGCGCTGCGGTACATGGCGGACGAGGTCAAGCGCCGCGTACAGCAGATGGTCGATGCGGGCGTCGCCGCCAGGCGCGGACAGGGAGCCTGATGCGCCGGGTCCTGGTCACGCACGTGGACTCGGCCGTTGGCCGACGAATAGTGAAGGCGCTCTATCACGACACCGAGGTGGATCTGCTGCTCGGTACGGGAACCGGACCCACGCCCAGCTTTCTCGCACCCTACCGAGACAAGTGTGCGTATGAGCGCATCGACCTGGCCAGGGCCCGCCACCTGTCTAGCTTCTTTCACTCGGAACGTTTTTCCGCGGCGGGTATCGATTCGATCATTCATCTGAGCTTCTGTGCCGAGAACGAGCGGGATCACATCCCCGGAAATGTCCCCAGCCTCGTCTCCGAGACGCGCAGGTTGGTGGGG
>JAUXJB010000059.1 GCA_030624945.1 Deltaproteobacteria bacterium
CCGCCAGACTCATGTAGCCCGTCAGCGGAGTGAAGTAACCGGCGCCGAGCATCACGGCATTGGCGGCGGCGGCCGAGCTCAAGAGCAGCGACGGGAGGGTTTCGGCCTCTCGAAGCAAGGCCTGGTGGCGTTTCGTGTCGTAGACAAAACGCGGCAGCAGCTCGTCGGCGCCGTGGGGCCGGATCATCTCGCCGCGCAGGATGCCCCGCTTCTGCAGCAGGGCCAGCAGCTCGTCGACCTCTTCTTCCAGAGACAGGGAATCGCTCTTCAGCACGAGCTCCGGTGTCAACGGCTCCTCGTAGGGATCGTCGATCCCCGTAAAGTTCTTGATCTCGCCGGCGCGCGCCTTCTTGTAGAGGCCTTTCGGATCGCGTCGCTCCGCCTCCGGCAGCGAGCAATCGACGAATACCTCGATGAAGTCCATGCCGGCCTCTTCGTGCAGCTGGCGCGCCGTGTCCCGGTCCGCGCGGTAAGGGCTCACGAAGCTGGAGAGCACGATGACACCCGAGTCGACGAACAGCTTGGATATCTCGCCGATCCGCCGGATGTTCTCCGCCCGGTCTTCGGCACTGAAGCCCAGGTTCTTGTTGATGCCCATGCGCACGTTGTCACCGTCGAGGCGGTAGACGAGCCGGCCCTGCTCGTACAGGGCGTTCTCGAGGGCGACTGCGATCGTGCTCTTGCCGCTGCCGCTCAGGCCGGTGAACCAGATCGTGGCCCCGTTCTGTCCGAGCAGGTGGTTGCGATCGGCGCGAGTGATCTCGCCCTCGTGCCAGTGCACATTCGTCGCCTTCTGTTCCGCCATCATTCGATCTCCAGCGCGCTGGGGGTCGTGCCCACGCCGTTCTGCTCGAGCGCGGGCTCGACTTACTCGCCGAATATATCCCGGGGTGGAGCGATCAATCAAGCGGCTCCGAATGGCTCTTCAGGAGGCGACCTCCGGCTTCCGGAACTTCAGGGTCATCCGGTCGCTCTCGCCGATGCCCGCGTACTTCTCGCGGTCGACATCCTTGAGACGATAGCTGGGGGGCAAGGTCCAGACACCCTTGGGATGATCCCTCGTGTCGCTCGGGTTCGCGTTGATCTCGCTGGACTCGAGGAACTCGAAACCGACGGATTCCGCGAGGGCGATCACGAAGTCCTGCCGCACGTAGCCGCTCGCCGCCTTCGGGTCCTGGTCGCTTGCGGGATCGCCCCGATGCTCGACGACGCCGAGGATGCCGCCGGGTTTGAGCGCAGCGAACATCTCCTGGAAGACCGCTTCCGCGGAGCTCCCCGCCAGCCAGTTGTGCACGTTGCGGAACGTCAGGACCGCGTCGGCCGAGCCGTGGGGTGCGATCTCCCGCTTGCCGGGCGCGAGGACCGTCACGATGGTTCGATCGTAGACCTCGGGGTGGGCCGCGAGCTTGTCCGCGAAGCGCTTGAGCGACCGCTGCGCATACTCGGATTCCGACTCGGGATCCGCCCCCGCGGCGTAGAAGGTGCCCTCGTCCCGCAGGAGCGGCGCCAGGATCTCCGTGTACCAGCCGCCGCCGGGCGAGATCTCCGCGACTGTCATGTCCGGCTCTATCCCGAGGAAGCCGAGCGTCTCGACCGGATGCCGGTAGACGTCCCTGGCTCGGTTCTCTTGCGAGCGGTGCTCACCCTCGAGGCCCCTCTCCAGGCGCGCGGCGACCGACAGCACCGAGGCGGCGGCGACGTCGACCTGGCCAGCGACCTCCGTCGTTACAGCCGGGGCTTCCGCAGCCTGCCCCGCGTCTCCCGCCTGTCCACAGCCCGTCTCCGAAGCCACCAGCAACACGAGCACGGCAGCGTATGCGAGCACGTCTCTCATCGGGGACCTCCTCGGCTATTCGTACACCGCACACGCCCCCCTTACAACCTCTCACTCAGGACGGTCAGGAGGGTCTCGCAGGTACGGCGCGAGCCCGGACCCCGCGGGAGCGCGGCTAGGCGGGGCCGATCTCCTCGAGCGGGACCGCCTCCGCACTCGTCCCACCGACCCGGCGGCGCAGGCAGGTGACCTCGCGGTAGCCCGCCACGACGATCGCCTCCAGGCACGTCTCCAGGCCCACCCCCACATCCGCGGGCCCGTGGCTGTCGTCGCCGAGCGTGACGCCGATGCCCATCCGGCGAGCCCGTTCCAGGATCTCGGGCAGCGGGTACGGCGGCCCCAGGCGCCGACGCGCGGGGGCGGAGTTGACGTCGAGCAGGCTCCCGGCCTCTCGAACGGCCTCGAGCGCCCGCTCGATCGCCTTCCAGGCGTCCACGCTGAACGTCGGACTCGCCCCGTCGAACTTCCGGATCAGATCGAAGTGACCGACGATCGTGGGACGCAGCCCAGTCACCATCGAGGCCAGCTGATCGAAGTAGGCACAGCGCAGGGCATCGCCCCCGCCGACCCGTTCGGCGGCCCGCGCGCTCTCCTGCTCGCTCACGTCGATCCCGAATCCCTCCACGTGGTGGACGCTGCCCACCAGGTAGTCGAAGGACGACCCTGCGCGAAGGGCCTGCATGCTCTCGAGCCAGCTGTCCGGGGGCACCACCTCGGTCTCGAAGCCCACGAGCACCTCGAGACGATCCGCGAACTCCTCGCGCAGTCGGGTGGCGCGCTCCACATAGGCCTGAAAGATCCGGGCCAGATCGACCGGCAGAAGGTCGCGCTCGTCCGAATACAGATCCTCGACCCGTTCGCGGGGTGCGTGCTCCGAGACTCCGTAGACGCCAAATCCGCGCGCAACCGCGCTCTCCAGCACCTCTGCGAGCGAGCCGCTGGCGTGTCGGCAGAACTCACCGCTGTGCCCGCCGTGGAAGCTGAACCAGGCCATCCGCACTCCGAGGGATTCTCGCGCGCAAGCTTACTCGATCGCCCCGAGGCGGCGACGTCGCTGCCCTTCTGCGGTATACACTCGCCCCATGGAAGAGTTCTGGGATCGTATTCGGCGAGCCTGCATGTTGGACCCCGAGGTCTACGAGGAGGTCGAAGCCGATCCGAGCGCCACGTTCTCCGCGGCCCTGGTGGTGGTGCTCTCCGCGTTGGCAGCCGGGATCGGAAGCATCTTCACCGCAGGCGTGTTCGGGCTGATCGCATACAGCCTCTTCGCGCTGTTCGCGTGGTACGTCTGGGCCTTCTCCTGCTACTACATCGGCACGCGGCTGCTTCCCGAGTACGAGACCGAGGCGGATCACGGACAGCTGCTGCGCACGATGGGCTTCGCGGCTGCTCCGGGCCTGATACGCGTTCTGGGCGTCATTCCCGGGATCGGCGGCCTGTTCTACCCGCTGGCGGGCATCTGGATGCTGATCGCGACCGTGATCGCCGTGCGCCAGGCGCTCGACTACTCGAGCACGCCACGCGCGGTCGCCGTCTGCACCCTCGGCTGGATCGTCTACGCGGCGGTCGCCTTCCTGCCCGCCTACATCTTCCGCCTGGAGTAGAGACCTGCGCGACCGCGAGCGCCTGCGACGCATCGTGTCGAGCTTCGATGCCGCGGCGCCGATCGAGTCGGCCGCGACGCCCCCGTCCTCGTGGTACACGGACGAGGATCTCTTCTCACTCGAGCGCGAGAGCGTATTCGCAAAGACCTGGCAACCGGTGGCCCGCGTCGATGCCCTGCGCGCGCCCGGCGACTTTCTCGCCGGGCGCTGGTTCGGCGAGCCCATCGTCGTGGTCTGCGGGCGAGACGGAATCCCGAGAGCCTTCTACAATGTGTGCCGCCACCACGGCGCCGAGATCCTCACGGGCGCGGGTCGGGTGGACGAGCTCCGCTGTCCGTACCACGGCTGGAGCTACGACCTCGACGGGCGTCTGCGCAAGGCCCCGCGCACCGCGGGCATCCGGGACTTCGACCGCGAGCGCATGAGCCTCCGCTCCCTGCAGCTCGAAACCTGGGGGCCCTTCGTCTTCGTCTGTACCGATGCTGCCGCCGTTCCCCTGGCACCCCGACTCGCGCCTCTCGAGTCTCGACTCGAGCGGAGCCGCTGGCGGGACCTGCGTTTCGCGACCCGCCGCACCTACGAGATGGCGTGCAACTGGAAGGTGTTCGTCGACAACTACCTCGATGGCGGGTATCACGTCCCCAGCGTTCACCCGGAGCTCGGGTCGGACCTGGACCTGGCGACCTACGCGACCGAGACCTTCGAACACTTCTCGCTGCAGTCCGCGCGGGCCCGCGAATCCGAGCGCCTGGGAGGCGAAGTCCTGTACGCGTGGCTCTACCCCGGCTTCATGCTGAACCGCTACGGCCCCGTGCTCGACACACACTGGGTCGTGCCGCTCGCCGTCGACCGCACGCGGGTCGTCTGCGACTTCTACTTTCTCGAGACGGAGGGCCCCGAGGCCGAGCGTTTCATCGAGCGCAGCATCAGGGCGAGCGATGCCATCCAGCGGGAGGACATCGCGATCAGCGAGTCCGTCCAGCGCGGGCTCAGCTCCGGCGGCTACGACCGCGGGCGCTACGCACCGCGGGTGGAGACGGCCATGCACCACTTCCACCGCAGGCTGTACGCGGACCTGCGAGCCGGGCTGGACTAGAGCTCGACCCGGGCCGTCCCCATCACGCGCGTCTCGCCCTGCTCGTTGGTGATCGTGAGATCCACCTCGACCGTCCGGTCGCTCTCGTCCTTGTCCGTCACCACGCTGCGGCACAGGGGGTGGGAATCCACCAGGACGGGCGCGCGAAACACGGTGTCGATCTGCCGGATGCGCGAGCCCGGCGCCCAGCGGTGGATGAGACCCGCGAGGATGCCCGCGCTCAGGATCCCCGGGACGATGGCCCCCGGCAGGCCCTCCTTGCGGGCGGCCTCGTGATCCGTGAAGCGGCCCGCAGCCATGCCGGATGGTCCGACGAAGAGCCGGATCCGCTCCATGCTCACGTCGGGCTTGAACTCGGGGAGCTCGTCTCCCACCTCCAGGTCGTCGAAGCTGGGACCTGCCATGCTCACTTCGCCTCCGGCTGGTTGATCTGTCGCGAGTCCACGACGGCCACCAGCTCGTCGCGCTGGTTCCGGAACTCCATCTCGTGAACGACGAAGATCATGGGACCCCCGCGTCCGGTCTTGCTGTAGATGTCCGAGATCCTGCTGCGGCCGATCAGCTGATCGCCGCCCCGGATCGGAGCGTGCAAGATCACCTTCTTGCCCGCGTCGAAGGGCCGCCCGAGGTTGGGAAATCCGGACGGCAGCACGCGCGCACTCCGGAGCGTCGTCACGAAGGTGGGCGCCGCTTGAAAGTCGGGGTCGTTCGGGTCGATGAATCTCGGCTCCTCCTCCCCGCAAGAGACCGCAAAAACCCGCAGCTGCTCCGCGGACAGGTCGAACTTCTTCTCGTCAAAGTCCAGGCCGACCCACTCGGCCTTCAGCGCTTCTAGGTCCATGATACGGCCTCGTACTTCCCCTCGCGCAACGCGGCGACGAGGTCTTCTTCACTCTTGATCCGCCGGGGAAAGCGCGTCGCACAGCGTCCGATGTGGCTCACGATGTGCGCGTCGCTTCCGCCGATGCCAGCATACCCGTGCTTGCCCGCCAGCGCTTGGGCATCGTGGTCTTCGGTTCCGCGACTCCCCCCGTTCAGCACCTCGATGATCCCCACGCCTTCCACGGGCCCGCGTTCCTCGACGTGGGCGCACATCCCCACCCGGGTGCGTCCGGGATGGCAGGGCACGGCGATCGCACCGCAGCGCTCCGACTCCCGCACGACCGTCGCGAGCGGGAGATCGAGACGGGTGAAGTCGAAGGCGTGCAGCAAGTCCTCGTTCACTCCGAAGACGAGCACGTGCCCGTAGTCCGTCTCCACCTCGCTGCCCTTCAGGATGAGGATCCCGAAGCTGTCCTCGAGCGCGCGGTAGTCGGAGTCGGCGTCGAATTGCCGGTGCTCGGTGAGCACGAACCCGTCGATCGGCACCTCGCGTCGCCGGATCCACTGGCAGTAGTTCTCGACCTTCGCCCGGCCGTCGTCGGACTTGATCGAGTGGTTGTGCAGGTCCAGGATCATGCGTGCGGGAGGGTACTATGTGCCGAATTTCGCCGTCAATTACGCTGTACGGTGTCGGCGGCGGCCCGCCGCGACGCGCGGCGCTCCTCGACTTGCCGCCGGGCGGGCGCCAGCTAGATTCGCTCACCAGATGAGCCGCGCTCGCCCCAGGACCCACTTCGCCGACGCGCTCATCCGCCGCGTCCGCGAGCTCCGACACCCGCTCTGCGTCGGGCTCGACCCGCATCTGGACCGCATCCCTGAGCTCTTTCGCCGGGGCCAGATGGCCCCGGCGGATCCGGACACCGCACTCGCGGTCGAGGACTTCCTGTTCGCGCTGCTCGAACGCATCGCCGGGCAGGTCGCGGTGGTGAAGCCGCAGAGCGCCTTCTTCGAGCAGCTCGGCTGGCGCGGGATCCGGACGCTCGCAAACGTGGTGAGGCGCGCGCACGAGCTGGACCTGCTGGTGCTCCTGGACGCGAAGCGGGGCGACATCGGATCGACGGCCCAGGGATACGTGAGGGCCTACCTGGCCCAGGGGGCGGCGATTCCCGCGGACGCCATTACCCTCAACCCCTACCTCGGTCTCGACGCGCTCGCACCCTTCACGGCAGAGGCGCAGCAGTCGGGGAAGGGGATCTTCGTCGTCACCAAGACCAGCAACCCCGGCTCGGGGGACTATCAGGATCGCGACGTGGAGGGTCGGCCCCTGTACGAGCTGGTCGCGGAGTCGCTGCGGGAGGCGGCCGAGCCTCTGACGGGTCCGGACACGGGCTGGTCCTCGCTCGGACTCGTGGTCGGCGCGACCTACCCCGAACAGGCGGCCCGGCTCCGCTCGATCCTGCCCGGTGCGCTCTTTCTCGTGCCGGGCTACGGCGCCCAGGGCGGATCGGCGCGGGATGCCGTGCGCGGGTTCGTACCCGGACCCGCCGGTCTCGAGGGGGGCGTCGTGAGCTCCTCGCGTGGGGTGATCTTTCCGACCGCGGGCGAGACCGCCGACCGCATCACCTGGGAGAAGGCGATCGACACGGCCCTCACCGTCGCCAAGGAAGCCCTCGCGGAAGCCATACGCTGACCCACATATCTCACCAGGTTGGCTACTCCGGACGGCAACCTGGTGCGAAATGCGGGCTGATCGGACGCGAGACGGCTGCTATTCCGTGACCTTCGACACGGTCGAGGCGTTCAGCCAGGCCTCGCGGCCGTTGGCGAGGCCCACGCGCAGCCACCCCACGCGCTCCTCCAGGATGCGGAGCTCTGTTCCGGCAGGGAGGGGCTGGGAGAAACGCAGCTGTGCGTGGACCGAGTCAGCCGCGCGCGCCACCGCCTCGGGGGCGATGACCACGCCCTCGTCCGCCGCCGCGGCCGGATCCAGCGCCAGCGATGCGACCAGGGCGCACCAGCCGAGGATGGGCAGCACCGCGAGGTTCCGGAGCGGTGCGGACCCGCGCAGAATCGACGCCGCCAGGAGCCCCGCAGCGACGAGAAAGAGCAGCGCTGCCACCCCTGCCCTCTCCGCGCGAGACTGCGTCCGGTGCCAGAAGAAGAAGGTGTCGAAGAGCGTCGCCGGTTGCGGTCGCGGCACCCAGTCGGGCAAGAGCGTCCGGGCGTGATCCAGATTCTGGCGCGAGCGCGCGTGGTCCGGGTCGAGCCAGAGCGCGCGGCGGTAGGCGAGAATCGCCGCACCGAGACGCTCGCCCTGAAGCGCGGAGTTGCCGAGGTTGGCGTAGAGGTCCGGATTCTCCACGCCGGCGGCGACGACGCCCGCGAAGAGCCGCTCGGCACGCCGGAAGCGCTCGAGGCGCGCATCGCCCCCCGGGCTTCCCAGCGCATCGGAATACGCCGCGACAGCGCGCTCGAGCATGCGCTCGGGCTCGAGCTCGGCTCCACCGGCACTCGCCGCAAGAGTCGCGCAGGCGGCGAGTGTGGCGAGGGCGCGGGTCACCCCGGGCCCTCCAGCAGCGCGTCCGCCAGCTCGAGGGCGCGCCGTTGAAAGGCGGGATCCAGCGGCTCCCCGCCCCCGCCATCCGGAGAGAAGATCACCGCGTCGCACTCGGCGACAAACCGGTCGAGCTGATCGGGGCGAGGGCTTGCCGACACCCGCACCATCGCGCGCAGAGCCTCCGCGATCGTCTCGACGCCGCGTGAACGAGGCAGGCCCTCCACAGCGGCGATGCGCCTCCGCTCGTAACGCAGGGCCTTGCGGCGCTCCACTAGCTCGGGGTCGAGATCGGCTCGGCGCCGCAGGACCACGGCCAGAACGACCAGCCCGAGCGATCCGACGTAGAGCGCCGTCAGCCACCCGGAGCCCACGGCCGCGCGCGGGCCACGCAGGAGCAGCTCCGGCTCCCGCAC
>JAUXJB010000004.1 GCA_030624945.1 Deltaproteobacteria bacterium
AGAAGCCGACGCTGCGAAACTTCCTCGAGATCCTGCTGGAGGGTATGGGCGGTCAGATGGAGGCCGCGATCGGCCCCGAGTGGCAGCGCTACGCCCCCGTCGTCTGCACGCTGGGGCTCTTCATCCTCGTCTCCAACCTCATGGGGCTGGTGCCCTTCTTCACGGGTCCGACCACTTTCGTGGAGACCAACCTGGCCTGGGCGGTGATCTCGTTCCTGACGTACAACACCATCGGGATCCGGCACCACGGCCTGGGCTACTTCAAGCGCTTCCTGGGACCGGTGCCCTGGCTGATCCCCTTGATGCTTCCCATCGAGATCATCAACCATCTGGCGCGGCTGCTCTCGCTCACCGTGCGTCTCACGGCGAACATGTTCGCCGACCACACCTTGGTGGCGATCTTCGTGACCATGCCCCTGGTGGGGTTCGTGGTGCCCTGGGCGATGATGGGTTTGGGACTGTTTATCGCCTTCTTACAGGCGTTCATCTTTTCCTACTTGACCGTGGTTTTTATCGGGGAGGCCCTCGCAGAGGCCCACTAACCCCGACTGCCTGGAGGGAATGACCGATGCGCGTACTCTCGACAATGGCTCTCGTCTTCGTCTCTTTGCTGTTCGTGCCCGATGTCGCGCTGGCTGCCGAAGCCAGCGTCGGTTGGGGCCTCGGCATCGGGGCCGGTCTAGCGATCGGGCTCGTGGGTCTCGGGTGTGGAATCGGGCAGGGCCTGGCCGGGTTTGGCGCCGTTCAGGGCATCGCGCGCAACCCCGGGGCGGCGGGTCAGATCCAGACTCCGATGGTCATCGCGCTCGCCCTCATAGAGTCGATCTCCCTGTACGGGCTGGTGGTCGCCATCCTGCTGATAGGAGAGCTCTAGAACGCCTTCCCGGGGCGACGGCGGTGCCGGAGCCTGTATGCGTGCAGCACGTGGCCCGACTCTCACGCAAGCCAGCTCGGGCGTTCACATGCGCTCCGGGGAAGGTCGAGAGATCAACGAGTTGCGGGCGGCACATGGCTTGCTCAAGCAGCCGGCGGGCCTAACGGGAATCCCTACAACGGGACCAGGGATCCCGCGTCGGCCCTAGCCGGATGGGGACTGGGGACAGGCGTGCGGGTAACGGGGTGAGGCGTGCGCCGACCCCATCCGGCGATCCGCGCCCCGGGCGTTTCATCGTGCTCGAAGGAGTCGACGGTAGCGGCAAGACGACGCAGGTCGCGCGCCTGACCGCCTGGCTGCGAGGGCGGCAACCGCGCGTCGTGGAGACGCACGAGCCCACCGACGGTGTCTGGGGTCGTCGCTACCGCGCCTGGGGGCGCGGCGAGCTCGAGGCCACGCCCGAGGAGGTGCTCGAATTCTTCGTGGAGGATCGTCGCGAGCACGTCGCCCAGCTCATCCGACCGGAGCTCGCTCGGGGCGCCTTTGTCGTGTCCGATCGCTACTACTACTCGACCCTGGCCTATCAAGCGGCGCACGGCGTCGAACGCGCGACGCTCGCGAAGCGGCTCGGGATCGATGCGCTGCCGCAGCCCGACCTGGCGCTCTGGCTGCGGCTGCCGATCGAGCTGGCGCTGGAGCGCGCGGGCTCGGACGCGGTCGAGCCCTACGAGAAGACCGCTTTCCTCGAGAGGGTCGAGGCGGAGTATGCACGGCTGGGGCTGGAGGAGATCGACGCCAGCGGTACGCCCGAGCAGGTCGAGGGGGTCATCCGCGAACGTGTTGCTCGCTTGATCGCCGGGTAGGGAGCGGGGGCCGCAGGGGAAGGGTCCCGACCTCCCGCAGGCTACCCCACAGGTGCGTCATCCCCGGGGTCGCCCGGGGGGATTCCGGAAGACACCGCGCCGGCGATTCGGCACAGGCGCAGGCCGGCGCCTGTGAACAGCGCCGCGAGGACCAGCCAGCCGAGCGGGGTGTGGGTGGCGCTGAGATCGTCGAAGCCCGCGATGCCGAAGGCTCCGTAAGCCGCACCGACCCCGACCAATCCCCAGAAGACGTGGAGAAGCAAGGGCGGGAGCAGGGATCCAGAGGTCTCGCGCAGCACGCCGAGCAGCAGAGCGTTCGCGACCGTTGGCGCGATCGCCCACGGGTTGAACGCGGCGATCGACACGGCGACGGCGTTCAGCAGCGCCGTGAAGAGTATCCCGCGCACCCTGCCGAGCGACTCGATCATCCGGGGCTGGAGCGCCCCGCGAAACAGGAACTCCTGGGTCAGCGGGTAGACGAACACCGATACCAGCAGGAGTGGCAGCAGCGGGATGGGTGTGGTCGCTGCTCTCATGTCTTCGGGGACCGGGAACACGTGCTTTACGAGGTTGTCGACCTCGCTGGTCAGGATCAGAGACCAGGCGAGCAGGATCACCGCGAGCCACGCGATCCGAGGTGGGGACAGCAGAGCCAACCCGACGGCGGGCGGCTGGGGAATGCGCGGGATGCAGAGCGCAAAGGCCGCGCCGTATGCGAGCAGGGCCGCCATCCCCACGACTCCGACCCCGAAGGGAAGGCCGGTGGCGGCGAGCACCAGCATTACCGTTGCCTGGATCAGTCCGGTGAGTGCCGCGATTGCCAGCGCGAGGCGCGGAAGCAGCGGGGGGAGCGGCTCACGCTCGGGGTCCTCTCCGTTCATGGCTCGAAGAGAACGGCTTCCAATGCCTGCCCCGTGTAGGAGAGGGGGCTGTTGGCAACCTCTTCTGGAGTCCCGGTGACCACGATCTCCCCGCCCTTGTCCCCGCCCTCCGGACCCAGGTCCACGATGTGGTCCGAGGTCTTGATCACGTCGAGGTTGTGCTCGATGACGACCACGGTGTTTCCGCGCTCGACGAGGCGATTGAGTACCTCGAGCAGCTTCTCGACGTCGGCGAAGTGCAGTCCTGTCGTGGGCTCATCCAAGATGTAGAGGGTTCGCCCCGTCGCTCGCTTGGATAGCTCCTTTGCGAGCTTGATCCGCTGCGCCTCTCCCCCGGACAATGTGGTCGCCGGCTGGCCGAGATGGATGTAGCCGAGGCCGACCTCCTGGAGCGTCTGCAGGCCGTTGTTCACGGCCCGGATGTGTTGGAGAAACTCGAGTGCTTCATCGACGGTCATGTCGAGCACATCCGCGATGGACTTCCCCTTGTACCGGACCTCGAGGGTCGGTGGGTTGTAGCGCTTGCCGATGCATTCCTCGCAGGTCACGAAGACGTCCGGCAAGAAGTGCATCTCGATGCGCAAGATCCCGTCGCCATGACACGCCTCGCAGCGTCCGCCCTTGACGTTGAAGCTGAAGCGTCCCGGCTTGTAGCCGCGCTGGCGGCTCTCCGGCAGCTGTGCAAACAGATCGCGAATGCCCGTGAAGATCCCCGTGTAGGTCGCCGGGTTGGAGCGCGAGGTGCGGCCGATCGGCGCCTGGTTTACATCGATCACCTTGTCGATGTACCGCAGTCCATCGACGCGCTGGTAGCGACCGGGCTTGTCCTTCGCGCGGTGGAGCTTCTGCGCGAGCGCGCGGTGTAGGGTGTCGTTCACCAGGGTGGACTTGCCGCTTCCGGATACGCCCGTGACCACGGTGAAGACCCCGATGGGGATGCGCACGGTCACGTCGCGCAGGTTGTTGGCCGAGGCGCCGACGATGGTGACGAACTTGTTCGAGCCGGGGCGTCGCCGCTTGGGTATAGGGATCGAGCGCTTGCCCGAGAGAAACTGCCCCGTGAGCGAGTCCTTGACCTTCTCCACCTGCTTCGGGGTTCCCTGCGCGACGACCGCGCCCCCGTGTCTGCCGGCGCCCGGCCCCAGGTCGATCACGTGGTCGGCCGCCCGGATGGTCGCCTCGTCGTGCTCCACCACGATCACCGTGTTTCCCGCATCGCGCAGCGATGTCAACGTGCGCAGCAGCCGGCCGTGGTCGCGCGCGTGCAGACCGATGGATGGCTCATCCAGGATGTAGAGCACCCCGACGAGCGCAGAGCCGACCTGGGTAGCGAGGCGGATGCGCTGGCTCTCCCCCCCGGACAGCGTTCCCGCGGTACGATCCAGCGTCAGGTACTCGAGCCCGACGTTCTGCAGGAACTCTAGCCGCTCCGTGATCTCGCGCAGGATCCGCCCGGCGATCTCGAGATCCTTCTTGCCGAGCTTCAGGTTGTCGAAGAACGCGAGCGATTGACCGACCGTGAGCGCGCACAGGGCGTCGATCCCCAGGTTGGCTACGAGCACGGAGCGCGCTTCCGGGCGCAGGCGGCCCCCCTCGCAAGTATCGCAGGTCGTGTTGCTCATGTACTCGCGCAGGTTCTCGCGCACTCTGTCGCTGTCCGTGTCGCGGTAGCGCCGGTCGAGCAACTCGACCACGCCGGGCCACGAGCGGTCGAAGCGGAAGCGGTTGCTGCGCCCGAAGCGGAAGTGGATCTCCTCCTTGGTGCCTCCCATGAGCTGTCGGCGCACTCGCAGCGGGATCTTCTTCCACGGTGTGTGGAGGTCGAAGCCGAGCTGCTCGCCCAGCGACCTCAACATCGAGAGGTAGTAGCGCGATGCGTGGCCGTGGCCGCGGAACGGCGCGATCGCCCCCTCGGAGATCGATCTCTCCCGATCTGGCACCAGCAGATCGGGGTCGAAGAAGTGCCGCGTGCCCAGACCGTCGCAGTCCGGGCAGGCGCCTTGCGGGCTGTTGAAGGAGAAGAGGCGCGGGTTGATCTCGGGATAGCTCGCGCCGCATTCCAGGCAGGCGGCGAGCTCCGAGAAGAGCATCTCCTGGTCGCCGGGCCCGACGTCGACCCGCGCGAAGCCCTGGCTCGTGCGCACCGCGGTCTCGAGCGAGTCGGCGAGGCGCTGATCGCTGCCCTCGCGTAGGACCACGCGATCGATGACCAGGTCGATGTCGTGCCGCTTCTTCCGGTCCAGGGCCGGGGCCTGATCGAGCTCGTACATGGCTCCGTCGATGCGGACGCGCACGAAGCCCTGGCGACTGAACTCTCGCAGCTCGCGCCTGTATTCTCCCTTGCGATCGCGCACCACGGGTGAGAGCAGCTGGATGCGGGTGCCCTCTCCGAGCTCGAGGACCTGCTTCACCATCTGGTTGATCGTCTGGGCCTGGATCGGACTTCCGCAGTTCACACAGTGCGGAATGCCGACGCGCGCGTAGAGCAGGCGCAGGTAGTCGTAGACCTCCGTTACCGTGCCCACCGTCGAGCGCGGGTTCCGGCTCGTGGTCTTCTGCTCGATGGATATGGCGGGCGAGAGGCCGTCGATCCCGTCCACGTCGGGCTTGCCGAGCTGCTCCAGGAACTGGCGCGCGTACGTGGACAGGCTCTCCACGTAGCGGCGCTGTCCCTCCGCGTAGATCGTATCGAAGGCGAGGGAGGACTTTCCAGAGCCGGAGAGTCCCGTGATCACGACGAGCTTGTTGCGCGGGATGCGAACGTCGATCGATCTCAGGTTGTGCTCACGCGCTCCGCGTACGTAGATGTCCTCGGGACCGGTCGCCACCCCCTCACTCCTCCCCGCGGGTCTCGTCTCGCGGGGCCTTCGGAGAGGCCGCGAGTTTGCGCGCCAATGCTAGCGCTTCCAGCATCGATGCGGGACTCGCCCGGCCCGTACCCGCGATGTCGAAGGCGGTTCCGTGGTCGACGCTCGTTCGGATCAGCGGAAGGCCCAGCGTGACATTCACCGCCTTGCCGAAGGCGTGGACCTTGAGGGGAGCGAGACCTTGGTCGTGGTACATGGCCAAGACGGCATCGAACTCGCCGCCCGCCGCGCGGTGGAAGAGGCTGTCCGCGGCGTATGGGCCGGTCGCCTCGATCCCCTTCTCTCGCGAGAGCCGGACGGCGGGGCCGATGGTGCGTAGCTCCTCCTCGCCGAAGCGCCCTCCCTCTCCCGCATGCGGATTGAGCCCGCAGACGGCGATGCGCGGTTGCCCAAAGCCGAAGAGCCTCCGGAGGTCGCGATGCATCACCCCCAAGACCTCCGCGATGCCCTCGCGCGTGAGCATGTCCGGTACGTCGCGCAACGGGCAGTGGACCGTCGCGAGTCCGACCCGGAGCGAGCCCCCGACGAGCATCATCACCGCGCGTCCCGTCCCGCCTCCCCGGATCTCGGTCGCGATCTCCTGGAGGAGCTCCGTGTGCCCGGGGAACGGGAAGCCCGCCTCGCCGATCACCTCTTTGGAGATCGGCCCCGTCACCATCGCATCTACTGCGCCCGAGAGGCACTCGCGCGCGGCCCATCGAATTGCCTCGATCACGCCAGGAGCCGCCAGGGGATTCGGCTTGCCAGGAGTCACGCGCGTCGAGGCCGTGTTTCGCACCTCGACGTACTCCGGCAGCCCCCCGGCGAGCGCGACAGCATCGATGTCGCCGTAGACCCGGTACGAGACCCCCTCGGTGTCCAGGCTGCGCAGGGCGGCGGAGACCACCTCGGGTCCGATCCCCGCCGGATCGCCGATGGTGATGCCGAGACGCAGAGCCCGGCGGCACTCGCTCACTGCCCCACGATCTCTATGTATTCCATCTCGCGTAGCTCGGCCAGCCACTTCTGCAGCTCGGGCCCGGACTTCTTCTCCTGTAGCTCGTAACGGAGCTGTTCTTTCACCTCGCTGAGCTCGATGGTCGACGGGTCGAATCGATCGATGAACTGAAACACGTTGAGTCCGTGTTCCGTCTCGACGACGGGGCTGATCTCTCCCGGAGAAAGACCTGCGAGTGCCTGCTCGATGACGGGCGGTGCCTCACCCTGTCGAAACACGGTGAGCCCTCCCTGCGAAGCCGTGGGTGCCGCGGACACGCGGCGCGCGAGCCCGGGGAAGTCTCCGGTCTTGAGGGCCTCCGCGCGTACGGAGTTCGCGGCCGCGCGCGCCTGATCCCACGACATTCCGGAAGCGGGGGGCGGCCAGGGCATCAGGATGTGCAGCACGCGGTAGCGCTGGCCTGCGGCGACGTTCCCGTAGCGTCGCTGGAAGAGCTCCTCGATCTCCTCGTCGCTCACAGCTACCCGGCTCTGCACGGAGCCGCTGACGACCCTCATCTTCGTCAGCTGGACTCCCAGCTGCCTTCGGTACGCCTCCCGGCTGAGACCCTGCGAGGAGACGGCAGCGTAGATGTCGTCGACGCTGATCCCCTCGTCGGCGGCGATGCCCTCTATGGCCTCGTCGATTTCCACGGACGAGGCCTGCAGGTTGTTTCTCTCCGCCACCCTCATGATCAACTTGTCGTCGATCAGACTGCGCAGCGCTTCGTCGTGAACCTGACTCGCGACCTCCGGCGGCACCTGACCCTGCCGCGCGCGGATGCTCGCAAGCATCTGTGCGGTCGCCATGTTCACCTCGGAGTGCAAGATCACGTCCTCGCCGACGATTGCCGCGATCCCCTCGATCCGCTGATCGGCGCGGGCGCCCACCGCGGACAACAGCAGGATCGCCAGCCCCAGACAGACTCGGCCGCTCACCGGAGCTCCTCCAGCAGTCGTTCGTTTACCTCTATCGTCGCTCGACGCCTCAGTTGACGCAGCCAATCCCGGCGCAGGTCCTCCAAGCGTCGTTGCTGCAGCTCGAGTGCGATCTCCTCGCGCACCTCGCCGAACTCCGGCTCCCGGTGCGGGATTCTCGACTCGAGTCTAAAGATGTGAAAGCCGTACGGCGACTCGATCACCTCGGAGACCTCCTCGGGGCGCAAGCGGAACGTCCGATCGAAGACCTCGGGCAGCTCGCCCTTCGCGAACGGCGGGAGCAGGCCTCCCTCGCCGGCCTCCGGCGCGAGGCTGTGCTCCGCCGCGAGTGTCGGGAAATCCGCGCCATCTGCCAGCGCGGTCCGTAGCTGCTGGGCCGTGGCCTCGTCCTCCACCACGATCTGGCGAATCTGTACCTGCGCAGGCCTCCCGTAGCTGTCCCTGTGCTCCTCGAAGTAGAGCATGAGGGTGCTCTCGGGTAAGCCGAGTCGATCTCCCAGGTCCAAGAGGGCGGTGCGCTCGAGGGTCATCTGCCGCCGCACCTCCTCCAGGTACGCGGGGTTCGCAACGCTGAAGTCCTCCCCGTGAATCGCGCGCAGGCGCCTCTCGACCTCGCCATCGTGGATTTTGACCCCCAGTTCGGTCGCCCGATTCAGCATGAGCTGCTCGGAGATCAGGCGCTGCAGCTCCTCGGCCAGGACGTCCTCGCGGCGCAGCTGGGGATTCGCCTCGAGGCGGGCATCGATCAGTCGTTGGAGCTCGGCGAACGGGATCCGGCTATCGTCGACCCGCGCGATCCAGCGGCCTTCGCCGCTCTCCCACGTGCAGGAGATGGCTCCTACGATCAGGAGGATGGGCAGAACTCGTCCCATCATCGCGCCACCCGCTCTGTGGGGAGATCTGGAGACGTGCGCTGGTCCGAGTCGGCCGTCGCGGGGACCAGCAGCTCCAAGAGGCCGAAGCTCTCTGCCAGAGCGTCCTCGACGAGTCGAAGCTTGAGAAAGATCCGGTGGTCGGGTGTGACCCGGATCGGGGTGTCGGGCTGCAGCAGCAGGCGCGCCAGCACGGCCGGATCGATGCGCGTGCCCTCGCCCACCTTGAACACCAGCTCGCCCGCGTTCACGTCGACCGCCTCGATCCCGGCCTCTCGGCAACGGATCTTGAGGCGGATCACGTCGATCAGGTTCAGCCCCTCTGGGGGGATCGGACCGAAGCGGTCGAGCAGGTCGTCGCGGATCGCCTCGATCTGGGAATCGTCGCGCGCCGAAGAGAGCTGCTTGTAGAACACGAGCCGCTGGTTGGGATCCGCCACGTAGCCCTCGGTGAGCAGGGCGGGCAGCGGGAGGCGGATCTCGGGCTCCAGCTCCTCTTCGAGACCCTCGCCGCGGAGCTTCCGGATGGCCTCCTCGAGCATCTCCATGTAGAGGTCGTAGCCGACCGCCGCGATGTGCCCCGACTGCTCACCGCCCAGCAGGTTTCCGGCGCCCCGGATCTCCAGATCCTCGTTGGCCAGGCGGAAGCCCGCGCCGAGCTCGGCGAGATCCTGGATCGCCTCCAGGCGGTGGCGGGCGTCGCTCGAGAGCTGGCCGGTCGCGGGCAGGAACAGGTAAGCGTAGGCGCGGCGGTCGCTGCGGCCAACGCGGCCCCGCAGCTGGTAGAGCTGGGCCAGACCGAAGCGGTCTGCGCGGTCGATGAGGATGGTGTTGGCGTTGGGAATGTCGAGCCCGGACTCGATGATCGCCGTGCACAGCAGCACGTCGAAGCGGCGATTCACGAAGTCCAGCATGACTCTCTCGAGCTGCCGCGCCGGCATCTGTCCGTGCGCGATCGCGATCTTCGCGTCGGGCAGCACACGCCCCAGATACCCGCCGAACTCGTTGATGGTCTCCACGCGATTGTGGACGAAGAAGACCTGGCCACCGCGGCGAAGCTCGCGGTCAACGGCTTCGCGGATGATCTCCTCGCTCTGGCGGCACACCTGCGTGCGCACCGATGTTCGGTCGGGAGGCGGCGTCGTAATCAGCGATAGGTCCCGCATCTCCGAGAAGGCGAGCTGAAGGGTGCGCGGGATCGGCGTAGCCGAGAGGGTGAGCACGTCTACGAGCTTCCGCATCTGCTTCAGTCGCTCCTTGTGAGCGACTCCGAAGCGGTGCTCCTCATCGACGATCAGCAATCCGAGGTTGCGGAAGTGCACGTCCTTGGACAGCAGGCGATGCGTGCCGACGACCAGGTCGATGCTGCCCGAAGCCAGTCCCTCGCGCACGCGCTTGAGCTCCTTCGGTGACGAGAGGCGCGAGATGGAAGCGATCGAGACTGCCGTGTTCGCGAAACGCTGCGTCAGGGTCTCGAGGTGCTGCTGGCACAACACCGTGGTCGGCACCAGGAAGGCGACCTGGCGTCCTGCCCCGGTCACGAGAAAGGCCGCGCGGCAGGCGATCTCGGTCTTGCCAAAGCCCACGTCCCCGCAGACCAGGCGGTCCATCGGCCGCTCGCTCTGCAAGTCCTCGAGCACATCTTCCGTAGCGCGCCCCTGGTCCGGCGTGTCCTCATAGGGGAATCCGGCCTCGAACTCGTCGTAGTCGGCGTCCCGTCCCGGGTAGACGTGCCCCTTGAGCACCTTGCGCGCCGCGATCACGGCCAGGAGCTCCTCCGCCATGTCGCGTATCGCCCGCCGCACGCGCGCCTTCGCGCGGGACCAGCTCTGGCCCCCGAGTCGGTCCAGGTTTGGCGTCCTGGCCTCGGCACTGCCGTAACGCTGAATCTGTCCCAGCCGGGAGACCGGGATGTAGAGCTTGTCGCCGCCGTTGTAGAGGAGGAGCAGGAGCTCCTGCTGGATTCCCCCGACGCGCAGCTGTACCAGGCCCCCGTACTGACCTATTCCGTGCTCCGCGTGGACCAGGTAGTCCCCTTCCTGGATCTGCGCGAGCCGCTCGACCGCCTGTCCGCGCCTGGTTGCCCGCAGAGCGCGGCGCTGCAGCCGGGCGCCGAAGATGTCCTGCTCGGTCAGGACGACCAGGGATTCCGACGGGAGCTCGAAGCCGTTGGCCAGAGGCGCCACGGCCACGTCGATCTCTCCGGGGTCTGGCCAGTCGGGCCACGAGCGGGGCGCGGCCGCGGGGGCGCGTCGGATCTCGAGTTCGCGGTCGTAATCGCAGAGGATCTCTACGAGCCGCTCCGCAGCGGAGAGGGATGGGCATGTGATCCGCACCCGCCGCTCCAGCTCGGTCCACTTTCTGAGCTGCTCCGCGAGTGGCTGGAGAGCTCGGCCCGATCCCAGCCGCTGCTGGATCTCGCGTCGGAGCTCGCGGTGATCCCCGAACTCGAGATCGATGACCTGCTCGTCGGAGGAGCGATCCACCACGCCCAGCGAGTCGAGCAGAACAGGGCGGCGCGCGCAGAGAGCGTCCCAGGCACTGTCGTCCAGCGTAAAGAGTGTCAGGGGATCGCAGACGAGGCGGTCCTGCTGAAGGGCCCGGGCGTGCGCGTCGAAGATCGACTCGGTGTACTTGGCTCCCGTCTCGCGCGCGGTCTCGGGATCGTCGATCACCACCAGGGTCGACTCGGGCAGGTAGTCGAAGACCGTCTCCATCTGATCGTGGAGCAGGGCCTCCAGGTTCTCGATGCCGGGTGGCAGGTGGCGCCGGGCCAGCGACTCGGTGAGCGTGTAGATCTCGGACTCCGGCGCGTGCTGCTCGCGACCGAGCTGGCGCACGCGCTGTAGCAGCCGATCGAGGTCGTGCGGGAGGCGGTAGGCGCGTGGCGGAATCGCGACGATGGCTTCGCGCTCGCTGTGGGAGCGCTGCGTCTCCGGATCAAACTCGCGAATCGAGCCCAGCTCGTCGAAATCGAACTCGAGCCGAACCGGTCTGTCGAGCTGGGGCGGGAAGAGGTCGAGGATACTGCCCCGAGCCGCGACCTCGCCGCGTTCCTCGACCAGCGTCGTTCGCTGATAGCCCGCGGAAACCAGGACGCCGACCAGCGCGTCCCGGTCCAGCGTCAGACCGCGCTCGAGGTGCGTCACGCGACTCCGGAGCTCGCTGCGCGCCGGGACGCGGCGCACCAGCGCCGCCCAGGGGGCCACGACCGTGACGGGTGTGGTCTCCTCCGCCGCCAGGAGGGTGTAGAGGAGGCTCATCCTACGGGCCTCGATCTCCGGGTGCGGCGAGAAGCGATCGTAGGGGGGCGTGTCGTAGCTCGGGAGGATGTGTACGCCGGCGCCGGCTACCTCGGATCCCGAGCCGAAGGTGACGAGGTCCGCGGCGAAGGCCGCGGCCGATGCCGAGCTGGGCGAGACCACCAGGATGGGACCGGGGTGAGCGGCGCGCAGCGTGGAGACCACGAAGGGGCCGCCACTCTTGGCGCGCTGTAGGCGGAGCGTCTGCTCACGCTGGAGCGCTCTCTCGACTAGCTCAGCTAACAGCACGGAACTCGGCGGCCTCCAGACGCACGAATACCCACCCTCCCTGGCGAAGGGGGGGCGGGTGGAACGAAGCGCTCGAGTATAGGACCCGCTCGGCGGTCGCGCTTGGGGACGTGCCTCGCTATAATGCCGCGCCCCGCCGCTGGGGCGCGAGGCGCGCGCTCCGAAGATCTCTCCCGGGAGCCCAACGCGATGAGTCTCGAGATCCTCGGCCGTAAGCTCGGTATGACGCAGGTCTTCCGGGAGAGTGGCGACCGCGTGCCCGTCACGGTTGTGCTCGCCGGCCCCTGCACGGTCGTGCAGAAGAAGACCTCGGAGAGCGACGGGTACACGGCGGTCCAGCTCGGCTTCGAGGACCGCAAAGAGAAGCACACCACAAAGCCCCTCGCGGGGCACTTCGCGAAGTCCGGATCCTCCCCGAAGCGCTTTCTCTACGAGGTGCGCATCTCGGAAACGGAGCTCGCCGAGCTCGAGCTGGGCCAGCAGATCACCTGCGCCGAGAGCTTCGAGGCGGGCCAGAAGATCGACGTGCGCGGCGTCTCCAAGGGTCGCGGCTTTGCCGGGGTCGTCAAGCGGCACCACTACGCGACGGGTATCTCCTCGCACGGGACGCACGAGTTCTTCCGTCACGGGGGGGCCATGTCGGCGGGCACGTATCCCGGACGCATCCTGCCGGGCAAGAAGATGGCCGGGCATATGGGCGACGAGCGCGTGACACAGCTCGGGCTGCGCATCGAGCAGATCGATGCCGAGCGGAACCTGATCTTCGTCGCGGGTTCGGTTCCCGGCCACAACAATGGCCTCGTGCGGATCCGCCTGTCGGTAAAGCAGTAGGGACGGGCGACGGCTCGCTACGAGCACCGCGACCTCTTCTACCGGCGAGCCAAGCGCGAGGGCTACCGCTCACGCGCCGCCTACAAGCTCGAGGAGCTGCTGCGGCGCATGCCGCCGCTGCCACGCGGAGCGGCCGTCGTGGATCTCGGCTGCGCGCCGGGAGCCTGGCTGCAGGTGCTCGTCGACCAGCTTGGATCCGAAGCGCGCCTCGTCGGTGTCGACCTCGTTCCGGTGCCGGAGCTGGCGGGCCCGGTGACGCTACTCGAGCTGGACATCACCGCCCCGGACGCCCCCGCCCGCATTGCCAAGGCGCTGGGCCGCCCGGCCGACGCCGTGCTGTCCGACACCGCGCCGAAGCTCAGCGGGATCCCCGACGTCGATCGCGCTGCGGGTGACGAGCTCTGCGAGGCGGCATTGCGGATCGCGCAGGAGCTCCTCGTCCCGCGCGGGACCCTGGTCGTGAAGGGCTTTCCGGGCCCAGAGAGCGATCGCTTCCGCGCGCGTCTGCGCGCGCGTTTCGATCGTGTGAGCGAGCTACGACCGGAGGCGAAGCGCTCGACCTCGAAGGAGTTCTACTGGCTGGCCTGCTCTGGTGCGCCTAGTGGGCGGGGTCAGCGCCGGCGTAGCCGGCGAGGAACTCGCGCTTGAAGGTCGAAAAGCGCTGCAGGACGATCGCCTCGCGCGCCGATCGCATCAGCTGCTGGTAGAAGCGCACGTTGTGTAGCGCACCCAGGATCGTGCCGAGGATCTCGTTCGCGTTGTAGAGGTGGTGAATGTACGCGCGTGTGAAGGTGGCGCACGCGTAGCAGTCGCACGAGGTGTCGACGGGGTACGCGTCCCGTCGGTAGCGTCGATGCTTGAGACGGATGCGGCCGCGCAGCGTGAAGAGCGTCGCCGAACGCGCGTAGCGGGTCGGGATCACGCAGTCGAACATGTCGATGCCTCGCTCGATTCCCTCGAGCAGGTCCTCGGGTAGCCCCACACCCATCAGGTAGCGAGGCTTGGCCGCGGGGAGCAGGGGCTCCGTGAGCGAGACCACGCGCACGAGCTCTGCCAGGCCCTCCCCGACCGACACGCCGCCGATCGCGTAGCCCGGCAGGTCGAGCTTGACGAGCTCCTCGGCGCAACGGCGCCGCAGCTCTGGATAGGTGGAGCCCTGGACGATCCCGAAGAGGGCCTGATCACTCCCGGCGTGTGCTGCGACACAGCGTTCCGCCCAGCGCAGGGTGTTCTCCACGCCGCGCTCGGCGAGCTCCCGCGTCGCCGGGTACGGGGTGCACTCGTCAAACGCCATGATGATGTCCGCGCCCAGGGCGTGCTGGATCTCGATCGCGCGCTCCGGGGTCAGGAAGATCGGCTCGCCGTCGACCTCACTCCGAAAGCGCACGCCCTCCGGTTCGATCTCCTTCTTGGGCAGGCTGAAGACCTGGAATCCTCCGGAGTCGGTCAGGATCGGCCCCTCCCAGGCCATGAACGCGTGCAGACCTCCTGACCTGGCGACGAGCGCCTCGCCCGGCCGCAGGGCCAGGTGGTAGGCGTTGGCGAGTACGATTCGGGCTCCCGTCTCCGCCAGCTGTCGCGGGGTGAGGCCGCGGATCGCCGCCTGGGTACCCACCGGCATGAATACGGGTGTGTCGACGGGGCCGTGTTCGGTCTGGAGCAGACCTGCTCGTGCCCGGGTGTCGCGGTCCGAGGCCTCGAGCTCGAAGCGGATCACCGCTCGCTTTGGAACTGCTTCGAGTGGCCGACGAGACCGTCCTGCGGGATGCGGATCCTTCTCTCGGGGTCTGCGACCGCTCGACCGACGTGCCAGGCCGCCAGCCCCGTCTCTCCGATTGCCAGGAGCGCCTTCTCCACATCGGGCTCGGCCACCACTACTGCGAGTCCGATCCCCATGTTGAAGACGGTTCGCATCTCGGCGCGGTCCACCTCACCGATGCTCTCGATGAGCTGAAAGATCCGCTGCGGTTCCGGCAGCTCGGTGAGCTCGAATCCGACAGGGGCCTCCACGCGCCGCAGGTTGAGGAGGCCGTCTCCGGAGATGTGGGCGATGGCGCGTGGGCGGATGCCCGCCTCCCGGATCGCGTTCACCTGGGGAACGTAGATCTGTGTGGGCTTGAGCAGCTCCTCGGCGAGCGTGCAGCCGAGCTCTTCCAGATACTCGTCCAGGGAGAACTTTGAGAGGAGGGTGCGGCGGGCCAGGGAGAGGCCGTTCGAGTGGATTCCGCTCGAGGCCAGGGCGATCACGGCGTCTCCGGGCTCGATACCGCTGCCATCCAGAAGCGCGCCCTTGGGCACGACGCCTACCGCCATCCCGACGAGATCGAGTCCCTTGCCGGGCGCGCAGCCCCGCAACATGTCGGGAATCTGCGCGGTCTCGCCTCCCACGATGCTCACGCCCGCCTGCCTCGCGCCCTCGGCGAGGCCGCGGCCGATCTCCGCAAATACATCCGGATCGGTGTCCGCGCAGGCGATGTAGTCCAGCATGGCCAGCGGCGTCGCCCCGACGCAGATCAGGTCGTTCACGTTCATGGCCACGCAGTCGATACCGATGCTGTCGTATTTGCCCGCCAGCTCCGCCACCAGGATCTTGGTGCCCACCCCGTCCGTGGTGAGTGCGAGCTGAAGCCCTCCCACCTGGATCACGGCGGCAAAGTGACCGACACCGACCTCGCTGGGGGGGCCGAAGGCCTGGGTCGGTGACACCTCGAGCAGCAGACGCGACAGGGCGCTATCCGCCCGAGACGTGTCGACGCCACTGCGCGCGTACGCGCGGGTACTCAACTCAGGGGTAACGCCGCTCGCCGCGGCTTCTGCGCAGGCGCGCGCGGCGGTGCTTGGCCTTCAGCTTGGCCCGATGTCGCGAGCTGCGCTTGCGGTTGCGGTGCGGGAGCTTCGTAGACTTCTTCACGGCGAGCCGAGCATAGCAGCTCCTGCAGGTCTTGCGCTAAATCCGGCGCGGGCGTCTCTACTTGCGGGTCCCGGCGGCCGGGCGTCCGGCCGCCACCCGCCTCCGCTCAGGCCTTCGGCCTTCGCTGCGCGCGCCGCTCCCGCGGCGCTTGCAGGCGGGTCCCTCCTTGCTCGCCTCGACGTCAGCAGCCGCAAGCCGCGCCGAAGGCGCAAGCGCGCAGCGAGCCGGAGCCGAGCGTAGTAGCCGCCGGCGCGGCCGTCCGCGCCGGATTTAGGCTAAGACTAGAACAGCGGTTCGAGTTTGGCGGCGGTGCCGACGGCGTGGAGGCGGAGGCCGGTGCCCTCCTTGTCCTCGTCGTGCGCGAAGGGGTCTAGTGTGACCTCGAGTCCCACCACGGCGTTTGCGCCCAGGGTTCTCGCCTTGTCCCGCAATGACTCGAGGAGCTCGCGCTCCGCCCGGGTCCAGGCGGCCGTGCGGTCTTCGAGGCTATCGTCGGGCAGGAAGAGCTCGGAGCTGATCGGGCCGAAATAGGCGGCCGCTCGCGTGCCGCTCACCCAGGGCGAGGTGTAGAGCTCGACGTCCGAATCCGGGGATTCCGCGTCCGGCGACGTATCGGTCATCGAACTCCGTATCGGCCGGTTCTGCGTGCTTCTGTAAGGAAGCTGCCTACCTATTGGTCCGGGCCTCCGGTATCCTGCCGACCGTCCCGGAGACGGAGGCGCGGGTGGACTCGAGCCGTGCGGCCAGGCTGAATGCGCGTGTCATCACCTGGGTTCTCATCTCGCTGTGTGCGTCCCTGCAGATGGCATGTGCGCCGGGCCCGGATACCCGGGAGGAGACGTCCGTCGAGGGCGTCGCACCGATCGTGCGCGACGCGCAGCGGGCGATGGAACGCGGAGATTTTGATGCGGCCATCGCTGGCTACCGGAAGGCCTTCGAGCGCACTCCTTGGAACACCCGTCTCGAGAGCTCGCTGGTTGCCGCGTACGCGGGTCGTGCGGCGGCCGCCGGCCGTAGCCGGGAGGGGCTGCGCGCTGCGGAGGCCGACCTGCGGACGGCCCTGGGTATCGCACCCGATGACCCCGCCCTGACGCAGAGTCTGGCCGCCATCTTGCTCGAGCTGGCCGCGCGCGCGGAGGATCCCGAGAGTGCGGCCGCGTTGCGCGAGGAGGCGCGGCATTATGCCCCCGATCTGGAAGCCCGTACCCCCAAGGTCCAGCTAGCGGTCGAGCGTCGACTCGACATGGCATTCGATCTGGTGGAGCGCGGCCAGCTCGACGCGGGGATCGATCGGCTCGAGAGGCTACACGCCGAGTACCCCGACCGTCCCGATGCGGCTCGTCTGTTGGCCCAAGCCCGTGTCCGGAAGGGCACGGAGCTCGTCACCCTTCAGGACTATCGCGGCGCCGGAGACAGCTTCGACAGAGCTGTCGAGCTCTACGAGCTGCTGGCTCCCTGCGATGGCAGCCGTTGCGACACGACCGAGCTGAGGCTCGCGCACCGGAACCGGGTCGTGGCGTGGCTCAGCGCCTACGAAGCCGTTCCGGCCCGGCAGGCGCTCGCGGACGCGGAGAGAGCCGGTCTGCGTTTGCCCGCGCTCCGCGCAGAGATCGACAGGCTCGGGACCTCTCCGAGATGAGCACGCACGTCAACCGGAAGGTCTGGAAACGCGCGCAATCGGGTCATCTGGAAGGCTGGGCGGAATACGCTCGCCGACGGGTGGCCGGGGCACCCGAGCGGAGAGAGCTCTGGGCGGGGATCTTGGCCGAGGTCGAGAAGCGAGCGCCGATTCGCCCGGGCGAGAAGATCCTGGATATTGGCTGCGGGCTCGACACGGCGCTCGACTTCGTGGAGACGGAGGTTTCGGGCTTCACGGTCGACACGCTGGCGGCCGAGCTCGCCGCATTCGGCCTGAGCGCCCGCGCCGCGCATGCGGCTGGCGAGCTCGAGCACCTCCCCTACCGGGATGCCGCGTTGGACCGGGTGTTGCTGATGAACGTTCTCGACCACGTTCGCGACGCCGGCTCGGGTTTGCGGGAGACGGCTCGGGTCCTGCGCGGGGGCGGCACGCTGGTCCTGTCTGTCGACACCTATGCCGGACGCCGTTACCAGACGAAGCGTCTGCACAAGTGGTGGGCCCGGGCGCGGCGCGCGCAGACCAAGCACCCGTTGATATTCTCCAAGGGCTCCGTGGAGCGCCTGCTGCTAGGTTCGGGCTTTCGAGAGCTGGACTCGTTGCACGTTCCGGGTACCAAGGCCCGCCGCACGCTCTTCCTCGCCCACAAGTGCTAGTGGCGAGGGAGAGAGAACGCACACTTTCGGAGCTGGAGGATCCCGCCTGGGGTCCGGTGGCGGACGAGGCTCCAGCGGGCGCTCGACCGCTGGGCGCTTGGGGTAGCGCGGACGCCGGAGGCGTGAGCTTTGCCGGGGCTCGAATCGACACGCTCCTGCTGTGCGGGGGCGCCATCGCAAGGCCCGGAGCGGTTCGCTTTGGCTCGCGGCAGGCGCGGCGCTCGCTGACACTTCCGGGCCTGCTCGGGATCCACGTGGTGTTTGCGCCGGTGTCTCCGCGCCCACTCCTGCTCGGGCTCGTACGGCTCCTGAATGTGTGCTCCGAGCTGATCTACGTCGAGTACACCGAGACCTGGGACGTCGGCGAGGGTTCTTACAGACCCGCACTCGGCGCCTGCGAACGTCGCACGCCGCACGCGATCTGGGCGCTCGCCGACGCCTCGGCCGTGGTGCGTGCGGTTCCTCCAGGACCGTCGCCGCGCAGAGGCCTGGCACTCGACATCCGGATTGCGTTGCCGCCGAGCTCTCGCCGAGAGCTCTGCTTCGCCTACGTGAGGTGCACGCCTCCGGAGGAGCCGGCCGGCCTCGTGCGCGCCTTCCGCGGCGATGTGCTCAAGGAGCTCGAGCGAACTTTCGGAACAGGACACTAGCTCGCCTCTACGACCTCACAGAGGACGTCGAGCGCCCCGTCGAGCTCGCTCTCGGGAATGTTCAGCGCCGGAAAGATTCGGATCACACGGTCTGCCGTCAGGTTCATGAGCACACCGCCGTCGCGCGCACGCGCGTGAGCAGCCGCGGCGCGCTCCGGGTCGCGCAATACCAGGCCGATCAGCAAGCCGAGCCCGCGCACTTCCTCGATCGTCTCGGGATTCCGCTTCGCGAACTCTGCGAGGCGGTCCATCGCCCGCTTCCCGAGACGCTCCGCCCGCTCGATCAGGCCTTCCTCCTCGATCACGCGCATCACCGTGGCAGCACCGCGTGCGCAGAGCGGGTTGCCGGCGTAGGTGCCCCCGTGATCGCCGGGCACGATCGAATCCATGATCTCGTCGGTCGCCATGAATGCGGCGATCGGAAGTCCGCCGCCCAGGCCCTTGCCCAGCGTCAGGATGTCCGGCACCACGCCGCTGTGCTCGAGCGCCAGCCAGCGACCGGTGCGGCCCATACATGTCTGTACCTCGTCGAGGATCAGCAGGGCCCCTCTTCGGTGACAGGCCTCGGCAAGTCCCCGGAGGTAGCCGGCCGGGGGAACGACGACCCCACCCTCGCCCTGCACCGGCTCCACGATCATCGCCGCCACATCGTCGCTGATCGCCTGCTCGGCCGCGGCCAGATCTCCGTAGGGCACGAAGCTCGCCTCGTGGATGATCTCGCTCCACGGCTCCCGGTACTTGGCCTGTCCGAGGCAGCCCATGACGCCGAGCGTCCTGCCGTGGAAGCTGTTCACGGTTGCGACGAAGCGCGCGCGCCCCGTCTTGCGGTGCGCGAGCTTCAGCGCACCCTCGTTGGCCTCGGCCCCGCTGGAGATGAAGAA
>JAUXJB010000112.1 GCA_030624945.1 Deltaproteobacteria bacterium
CCCGGCCCGAAGAGCCACTGGCTTCGCACGATCAGGTAGTCGGCACCCGACGCCCGGACGGCCTCCTCACCGCCGAGCTTGCTGCGCCCGTAAACGCCGAGCGGATTTGCCGGCGCGTCCTCGAGAAGCGGGCGAGAGGTCTCGCCGTCGAAGATGTAATCCGTGCTCATGTGAACCAGAAGGGGTCCGGCCTTGCAAGCTTCCGCCAGCAGGCGCGGCCCGAGCTCGTTCGCACGAGCGGCCTCGTCGGGCTGCGCCTCGCAGAGATCCACCTTGGTGTAGGCGGCACAGTTCAACACGACATCGGGACGCGTCTCTTCGATCGAGCGCGCCACGGCGGCTGCGTCCGCGATGTCCAGCTCCGCGTGCGGGTAGGCACTCGCCTCGATCTCGTACTCCGCTGCCAACGCGAGCACCGACTGGCCGAGCTGTCCGGCCGCCCCGGTGACGAGCCAACGGCTCACTCGCTGGTAATCCACGTGTCGTACCCGAGCGTCTCCAGACGCTGCCCGAGCGCCTCTACCGGCTCCTCTCCGCGAGGGGCGACGCGCACGCGCAAGCGGGGCCCCGACCTCGGTCGCGTACCGCTCACGAAAGCATCGAATCCGCGGTCGCGTAAGTGCGCCACCAGCCGCTCCGCCTCTGCGCGCTCGCTGTACGCGCGCACCTGCACGACGGAACCCGACCTGTCCCGCGCGGTCTCGATCCGAGTCGTCGGCTCGGTTGCCGGTGGCCGCGCTCCCGCGGCTACCGCTGGCAACGGCTCAGCCTGGATTGCATAGAACTCGGTCAGTTTCACCTCGTCGGGTGGTTTCGGACCGGCGCTCTCGATCTCTAGAGACTGCACGGGTCCCAGCCAGGCGTGCATGAGCAGTCGGGGGGCATCCAGCAGGGAGCCCGCGAGCAGACCCCCGCAGGCGCCGACCGAGAGCAGCAGGGCCGACCGGACGAAGCTCCCGAACGCGCTCCGTCGCGCGCTCTCGCCGCCTTGCCCGATCTCCTTTCTGGACATCTCACATGCGTTCCGGCGCAGCGATTCCGAGGAGCTTCAGGCCGTTCGCGAGCGTCGTGCGGATCGCACTCACCAGCCCCAGACGCGCCACCGAGAGCCCTCGATCATCCGACAGGACGCGGTGTCGCTTGCCGTCCGAGATATAGCTGTGGAACGTGGTGGCCAGGTCGAGGAGGTAGCGCGCCACCTCCTGCGGCTCCCGCGCCTCCGAGGCGTGAGTCACGAGCTCCGGAAAGCGTTCCAGAACCTTGGCCAGCTCGAGCTCGGTGGGAGATTCGAGCCGATCCCACGCGATCTCCTCGGGGGCCGGGAGCGTGATCCCGCGACTCTCCCCCATGCGAATCAAGCTACACAGCCGAGCATGCGCGTACTGGATCTTGTAAACCGGGTTGCGCTCCGAGCGCTCTCGCGCCAGCTCGACGTCGAAGTCAATATGCGTGTCGCCGCGTCGCTCGATCATGAAGTAGCGAAATACATCGGGCCCGACCTCGTCCAGGAGCTTATCGATCGTGATGAACGAGGCTTTTCGCGTGGACATCTTCACGATTTCACCGGCCTGTCGCAGGTTGACCCACTGGTAGATCACCACCTCTATGCGCTCTGCTGCGCCTCCAAGCGCCTGGATCGCGGCCCGCACGTAGGGGAATTGCTCGATGTGATCGGGACCCAGCACATCGATAATGGTATCGAATCCGCGGCGTAGACTCTCTCGGTGATAGGCGATATCGGGGAGCAGATACGTCGGCTCCTCCGTCGATTTCACCAGTACGCGGTCCCGGTCCAGCCCGAGTTCCGACGACCGCAGCCAGACGGCCCCGTCTCTTTCGTAGACAAGGCCTTTGGCCTTCAGGTCCGCGAGAGCTTCTTCGACGCGGCCTTCCGCGTACAGGGATTGCTCGTTGTAGTACTCGTCGAAGTGGATTCCGAGATCTTTGAGTGTCCGATCGATGTCGGCGAACATCGCGCTCTCCGCGCGCTTCTTGAATTGGTCCTCGTCCGCCTCCAGCCAGCCTCGCTCCTGCTCGGCGGAAAGCTGCTCTGCGACGCGAATCAGATATTCGCCCTGATAGCCATCCTCCGGGAGCCGCGAGTCGATCCCGAGCTCTTGTTCGTAGCGAGCTCGCAGAGACTGCGCGAGGACTCGCATCTGCCGACCACCATCGTTGAAGTAATACTCGCGCTTGACTTCGTGTCCGGTAGCCTCGAGCAGGCGGGCGATCGAATCACCGAGGACAGCATTGCGGCCGTGACCGATCGTCAGCGGTCCGGTGGGGTTGGCGGAGACGAACTCCACCATGACGCGTCTTCCGCTCCCGGCCTCGCTACAGCCGAAGGACACGCCTTCGCGCAGGATACGGCTGAGGAGATCGTCCCAGTGGGACCTCGCGAGAAAAAAGTTCAGGAATCCCGGTCCGGCGATCTCCATCTTCGCGACGATTCCCTCGGGATCGAGCAGGGCTCGTTGGATTCGCTCGGCGATCTCACGAGGAGAACAGCCGAGTGCCTTGCCCAGCACCATCGCGGCGTTTGTGGCGAAGTCACCGTGATCCGCACTCTTGGTCGGAACGACCTGCACGGCGTCGAGGCGCTCGAGTCCTTTCGCGTCGATCTCCTGGACGACCTTCTCCGCGCTCTCTCGGACAAGTGCGAGTAGTCGCTCGCGGACTTCGAGATCCACTACTGGTGTCCCCCAGGTGTCTCAACGTTTGCCAACGCTCGGCATCCGTACGACGACTTCTCCGCGGCGCACCATGCCGAGGCGCGCCCGAACTGCCATCTCGATCTGATCCGGATCGGAACGCAGTCCGTGCACCAGCGCCAAGAGGCGCCGCTTCTCGGCCTCCATGTGACTCACCCGACTCCGCGCCTGACGAGCCTGCTCGCGAAGCCCGAACATCGTCGCCATCCCCTCGCTATGATCCAACCCGAGCGCGATCATGGCGCCGCTCAGCGCGACCACGGGCCCGAGAGCCAGGGCCATTCTGCGCACCCAGATCCTACGGGTTGGGCGCTTCCCGCCCCGCTCAGCCATCGAGGAGGCGCCTGACCGCATTCACGTAGCGCGGCTGGTCCCAGTCCCGAGGTCCGATGAAGCGCTCGATCAGATGCCCGTCGACACCGATCAGAAAAGTTTCCGGGACCCCACTCGCCTTGTACGCCACGTACGCTCGTTGTTCGGGATCGAGAAGGATCGGAAAGCTCAGATCGAACTCCTCTTCGAAAGCGCTGATCATGGCATCCGAACCCGGCCCATCGATGCTCACGGCGAGAATTTCGAAGTCCTCATCGGGAAACTGGCGATACAGTCGGTCTAGAGACGGCGCCTCCTCCCGGCAAGGGGCGCACCACGTCGCCCAGAAGTTGACGAAGACGACGTGGCCGCGGAACTCCGATAAAGAGCTCGATGGGCCTTCGAGCGTAGCGAGCGAGAAGTTGGGGGCGAGTGCCCCAACGCGCATGGGAGGTGCCGTCGTTCCCCGAATCCCGACGAGGATCCCCGCACCTACCGCCGCGACTGCCACGGCGATCAGCAAAGGGACTGCTCGCCGGCGCGAAGAGGTCAATTCGCCGAATCGCTCGAAGCGGACTCACCTTCCGGGATCAGTTGAATGATCGCCATCTCGGCGCTGTCGCCGACACGGCGGCCGATCTTCATCACCCGCGTGTAGCCTCCCGCCCGTTCGTGATACCGCTTCGACAATGTGTCGAAAACCTTCGCGGCAACCGCCTTGCTGCGAATGGTTCTCAGTGCATGAC
The DNA here is from genome assembly GCA_030624945.1 of Deltaproteobacteria bacterium. GTDB lineage: Bacteria > Myxococcota_A > UBA9160 > SZUA-336 > SZUA-336 > JAUXJB01. The sequence goes on from JAUXJB010000112.1 coordinate 3,770, forward strand.
GCCGGGCATGCAAGGTACCGCGCTTGCCCAGAGTGATCATGCGCTCGGCGACTCGACGTACCTCTTTTGCCTTGGCGTCCGTCGTCCGTACTTGCTCGTGCTCGAGCAGAGACGTCACCAGGTTCCGCAGCATCGCTTTGCGATGCGACGGGCTGCGTCCGAGCTTTCGATGGTCCTTGCGGTGCCGCATTGTGCGTCTCTCAGATGCCCTCACGCATGCGATCGAGCTCCCGTCGGGCCGGGAAACCCTCGAGCTTCATACCGAACTCGAGACTCAAACCGGCGAGGATCTCCTTGAGCTCGTTGAGGGATTTCCGACCGAAGTTCTTCGTCTTCAACATGTCCTGCTCGCCGCGCTGCACGAGCTCGCCTATGTACTTGACATCGGCGTTCTGCAGGCAGTTTGCCGAGCGAACGGATAGCTCCAGCTCTTCGACGAGTCGATAGAGGACTTCGTTTGGCTGCTGGGTGAGCTCCACCAAGCTGCTCTCGATGTCTTCTTCAAAGTTGATGAAGATCGAGAGCTGATCCTTGAGGATCTTCGCAGCAAAGGCGAGTGCATCCGCCGGTACGATGGAGCCATCGGTCCAGATCTCCAGATCGAGCTTGTCGTAATCCGTCTCGCGACCAACGCGTGCATTCGTGACAGTGTAATTTGCCTTCCGAACCGGCGAGTAGATCGAATCGATCGGGATGGTTCCGATCGGCTGCTCCTCGCGCGCGTTTTTCTCGGCCAGCACGAAGCCCTTGCCGACTTCCACGGTCGCTATCAGATCAAGGGTGGCGTCTTTGGAAAGGGTTGCGATGTGGTGGTTCGGATCGAGGATCTCCACGGTCGAGTCCGGCGAAACGAAGTCGCCCGCAACGAGCGTTGCAGGCCCCTGCTTCGTCGCCCGGATCTCCTTCGGCTGGAGCGAGTTCGATCTCAGCCGCACCTCTTTCAGATTCAGGACGATATCGGTGACGTCTTCCAACACCCCCGGAATCGTCGTGAACTCGTGCGGCACCCCTTCGACCCGGATCGACGTGATCGCGGACCCCTGGAGCGACGAGAGCAAGACCCTGCGCAGGGCATTGCCCAGGGTTAGCCCGAAGCCTCTCTCGAGGGGGGCGCACTCGAAGCGACCGTAGGTGTCGCTCAGGTCGTCCTCGATTTCGATACGTCTCGGTCGAATCAAGTCTTGCCAGTTCTTGACCATCAGATCGACGTTCATACACGTCCTCCAAACGTTGTCTCTTGGCTTGCGTTGGTCCGTTTACCTGGAATGTCTTGTCGCGTCACTTCGGATCACCGCGAATAAAGCTCGATGATGAGTTGCTCCTGGATCGGGAGCGTCACCTCTTCGCGAACAGGGTCTGCAATCACGCTTCCCTGCATCTTCTCCTTGTCGATCTCGAGCCAGCTCGGGATCGTTCGGGCTTCCAACGCGTCGAGCGCCCCCGCTATTCGGTCGGCTTTCTTTCCACGCTTGGTCAACCCGATCACATCACCCTTGCGAACCCGATAAGAGGGGATGTTGACCTTGCGGCCGTTGACCGTAAAGTGGCCATGCCTCACCAGTTGCCGTCCTTCGCTGCGCGACGTTACAAAGCCGGTTCGGTGGACCACGTTGTCGAGCCGTCGCTCGAGCAGCGCCATCAAATTCTCACCCTTTACACCCCGCATTCGGTCGGCTTCCTTGACGGTCTTGCGAAACTGGGCCTCGAGAACTCCGTAGATGCGGCGAACCTTCTGCTTCTCGCGCAACTGGAGCCCGTAGTCGGAGAACTTGGGGCGAGCCTGGCCGTGCTGGCCGGGCGGATAGTTGCGCCTTTCGATGGCGCAATGGTCCGTGAAGCAGCGATCGCCCTTGAGGAAGAGCTTCATCCCCTCACGTCGGCAAAGTCGACAGACTGGACCTCGATAGCGTGCCAAGCGGCCTCTCCCTTATCCTCTGCGCCGCTTGGGC
>JAUXJB010000091.1 GCA_030624945.1 Deltaproteobacteria bacterium
AACGGCAACCTGACCAACGCGCGAGCCATTCGCGACGAGCTGGAGAGCTTTGGCTCGATCTTCCAGTCGACCATGGACTCAGAGGTCTTCGCGCATCTCTTCGCCCGGACGCGGGGCACGTTGCCCGAACGTCTCTCCGACACGCTCTCGCGCGTGCGCGGTGCCTTCTCCCTGGCCATGATGGTCGACGACGTCCTGATCGCGGCCCGCGATCCCTACGGCTTTCGGCCGCTCTCGCTGGGTCGTCTCGACTCGGCCTGGGTCGTGGCGAGCGAGACCTGTGCCTTCGACCTGATCGGTGCGACCTTCGAACGAGACGTCGAGCCCGGCGAGCTCCTCATCATCCGCCGCGGCCGCCTGCGGTCGTTGCAGCCGCTGCCGAAGGTGCCGGAGAAGCTCTGCATCTTCGAGCACATCTACTTCGCGCGCCCCGACTCGCGCGTGTTCGGGAGCAACGTCTACCAGACGCGCAAGCAGCTCGGACGCGAGCTGGCGCGCGAATCCGGAGTCGCGGCCGACATGGTGGTGCCCGTCCTCGACTCCGGGGCCGCGGCGGCGCTGGGCTACGCGGAGGCGGCGGGCCTGCCGTACGAGACGGGCATCATCCGGAACCACTTCCGGGGCCGCACGTTCATCGAGCCGGAGCAGTCGATCCGCCACTTTGGTGTGCGAATCAAGCACAACGCGATCCGGGAGGTCGTGGAGGGCAAGCGCCTCGTTGTGGTCGAGGACTCGATCGTCCGCGGCACCACGCTCACGAAGCTGGTGCCGCTTCTGCGGGCCGCCGGGGCGCGCGAGGTCCACCTTCGCGTCGCTGCCGCCCCGACGACGAATCCGTGTTTCTACGGGATCGACATGCCGACGCGAGGGGAGCTAATCGCATCCAGCCGGACCGTCGAAGAGGTCCGCGCGGCGCTCGGCGCCGACAGTCTCGCGTACCTGTCTCTCGAAGCCATGCGAGGCGTCGCGGCCTCGATGAAGCACGGCTTCTGCGACGCCTGCTTCTCGGGGGATTACGTGATCCCGGTGGAAGAGATCAAGGCGGTGGAGAAGCAGATCCCGCTTTTCGAGGACGAAGCGCCCGATTCCCTGTCGGACTAGCTTCTGGCGAAGAGCTCCAGGTCGGCCTCCACCATGATCCGGACCAGCTCTGGAAAGCGCACGCGGGGTACCCAGCCGAGCTCCTCCCGTGCCTTGCTCGCGTCGCCCACCAGCAGATCGACCTCCGCCGGCCGGTAGAAGCTCGGGTCTACCTCGACGAGCGGCGTCCCGCTCTTGCGGTCTCGGCCGATCTCCTTGTCGGCCTCCCCCTCCCACTCGACCTCGAAGTCGAGCAGCCCGGCCGCGATCTCGATCAGCTCCCGGACCGAGTGGTTCTCGCCCGTCGCCGCCACGTAGTCATCCGGCTCATCCTGCTGCAGCATTCGCCACATCATCTCGACGTACTCGGGGGCGTAGCCCCAGTCCCGTTTGGATTCGAGGTTGCCGATGCTCAGCGGCCCCGCCCCGCGCAGCTTCAGCTGGGCGAGTCCGCTCGTCACCTTGCGGGTGACGAAGTTCTCGCCCCGGCGCGGAGACTCGTGGTTGAACAGGATCCCGTTGCTGGCATGCATGTCGTACGCCTCCCGGTAACCCCGGACGATCCAGTACGCGTAGAGCTTCGCCACGGCGTAGGGTGAGCGCGGGTAGAAGGGCGTGGTCTCCCGCTGGGGGACCTCCGCCACCTTGCCGAACAGCTCCGATGTGGATGCCTGGTAGAAGCGGCTGTCGAGCTTGTTGCTGCGCATCGCCTCCAGCAGGCGCAACGTGCCCGTGGCGTCGACGTCGCTCGTGTATTCCGGCTGCTGGAACGAGATGCCCACGTGGCTCTGCGCGGCCAGGTTGTAGACCTCGTCGGGGCGCACGAGCGCGACGATCCGGTTCAAGCTGCTGGAGTCGCCGAGGTCGCCGTAGTGCAGCTCGAAGACCAGCCCTTCGCGTCGCGCTCTCTCCCGCACCGGCTCGATGCGGTCTCGGTTCCAGCTCGACGTTCGGCGGGCAATCCCGTGTACCTCGTAGCCCTTGCCGAGCAGGAGCTCGGCCAGGTACGAGCCGTCCTGGCCCGTCACACCCGTGATCAAAGCAACCTTCTTCTGCATCAAGAGCTCCGGTTCCGAAATCGCACCCGGGATCCTGCCGGATTGGCGGCCGGCCGTCACCTTCGAGGGCCCGGCCTACGACCGCGCTTGCGTCGCGAAATGGGCTCGGTGAGACTGGGCGGACCGTGAGCCCCTTCGTCTTCCTCGACCGCGACGGCACGCTCGTGCGTGACCGCGGCTACGTCCATCGCATCGAGGACTACGAGCTCCTGCCGGGTGTCCCCCAGGCGCTTCGGAAACTGGCGAAGGCGGGCTTTCGACTCGTGATCGTGACAAACCAGAGCGGGATCGGGCGCGGCTACTTCACCGCCGAGGACTTCGAACGCTTCCAGGCACACCTCGTGGGCGACCTCGGCCGGCACGGGGTCCAGGTGGTGCGGACCTATCACTGTCCCCATCGGCCCGCTGAGGGCTGTGGCTGTCGGAAGCCGGCGACGGGGTTGCTCGAGCGAGCGCAGCGCGAGCTGGGCGCCGACCTGGCCGCGAGCTGGGTGATCGGCGACAGCGAGGGCGACGCGGAACTCGCGAGACGCGCGGGCTGCTGCGGCGCCGTTCTGCTCGGCTCATCAGCGGACACAGCGGCCACAGAGTCCGTTCAGCAGGCTCCCGATCTCGAGGCGGCGGCGGCCATCGTGATCCGCCGCGCGGCGGAGCCCGAGCCGAGCTAGGCCGCGCTCTCGGAGCGTCTGAGGACCGTAGCGCGGGCGATTGTCGCCGTCTCCGGATAGTCGACGGTGTAGTGCAAGCCCCGGGTCTCCTTGCGTGCGAGGGCGCTCTCCACGATCAGCTCCGCGACCGTCGCCAGGTTGCGCAGCTCGACCAGCCCCGGCGTCAGCTTGAAGTCCCAGTAGTACTCGCGGATCTCGCGCTGCAGCAGCTCGATTCTGCGCTGGGCGCGCGCCAGGCGCTTGTTGCTGCGCACGATGCCCACGTAGTTCCACATCATCCGTCGTATCTCGTCCCAGTTGGCGGCCACGAGCACGGCTTCGGTGGGATCGCTCGCGTGACCGGGATCCCAGCGGGGCAGGGGGGGCGGCGTCTCGAGATCTGCGGTAGTGCGGGCGATGGCCTCCGCGGCGGCGGCTCGCGCGAACACCACGCCCTCGAGCAGGGAGTTCGACGCCAGCCGGTTCGCCCCGTGCAATCCCGTGCACGCGACCTCGCCCGCAGCGAACAGGTTGCGGATGTCCGTCTCGCCGCACAGGTCCGTGCGAACACCGCCGCAGGCGTAGTGCGCGGCCGGGACGACGGGCAGCGGCTGCTTCGCCATGTCGAAGCCGTACCGCGCGCAGCGCTCGAAGATGTTCGGGAACCGCGAGCGGATGAACTGGGCGTCCATGGCGGTGCAGTCCAGATACACGCAGTCGTCGCCCGTCCGCTTGAGCTCGAAGTCGATCGCGCGGGCGACGATGTCGCGAGGGGCCAGGTCCGCGCGCTCGTCGTAGCGGGGCATGAAGCGTTCCCCGGCCTTGTTGCGCAGCACGCCGCCCTCGCCGCGTACGGCCTCGCTGATGAGGAACGAGCGGGCCTCGGGGTGGTAGAGGCAGGTCGGGTGGAACTGGTAGAACTCCATGTTCGCGATGCTGGCACCGGCCCGATAGCCCATGGCGACGCCATCGCCAGAGGCGATGTCCGGATTGCTGGTGTACACGTACACCTTTCCGCAGCCGCCGGTGGCCAGCATCACGATCGGCGCGCGGAAGGTTGACACCTCTCCCGTGTCCTCGTCGAGGATGTAGGCGCCGAGCACGCGCGAGGAGTTCGGTAGCCCGAGCTTGCGCGTCGTCACCAGGTCGACCGCAATGGCGTTCGCGAGGAGCCGGATGTTCGGGTGCTCCTCGCAGCGCTGCACCAGAACGCGTTCGATCTCCTGGCCCGTGAAATCCGCGGCGTGCAGCACGCGTCGGTGGGAGTGCCCACCCTCGCGGCCCAGATCGTAGCCCGGCTCTCGGTCGCTCGGGTCGAACCGCACACCCAGGTCGATCAGGCCGTGAACCGCTTCCGGACCGTGCTCGATCACGAAGCGAACCACGGCCTCGTCGCACAGCCCCGCCCCCGCGCGCAATGTGTCCTCGACGTGAGACTCGAGGGAGTCGGCCGAGTCGATGACCGCCGCGATCCCGCCCTGGGCGTAGTTCGTGGCCGATTCGGCGGTGCCCTTCTTGGTCACCACGGCCACCGACCCGTGCTCCGCGACCCGCAGGGCGAAGCTCAGCCCGGCGATCCCGCTGCCCAGCACCAGGAAACGAGTTTCCACGTCCATCGTGGCGGCAGTCTACTGCGCCGCCCGGATCCGCAGCCAGTGGCGCGCAGGAGGGAGGCGCAAGTGCCCGGCTTTCTGACCGATCACCTGACCGGGGTTCAGTCCGGGACCCGCCTGCGCCGATAGGTTCAAGCAGGGACTCGTGCGAGAGCGGCTCGGCGGGGCTCCCGGGCATCGGAGGTCTCGAGCATGTCGGTCTCCCGGCAGATTGGCAGATTGATGCTGGCGGCAGCATTGCTGGTGCTGGCGTTCCCGGAGACTGCCCGTGCTCAGATCTACAGCTGGACGGACCCCAGCGGCTCGGTCCATTTCACCGACTATCCTCGACACGAGGGATTTTCCCCATATCAGATCAAGCCCATCCGGCCGATCCCCCAGCCCACAGGGCGTTTCATCTCTACGCGGGCCTGGGACGGGCTCATCTCCCGCATGGCCCGGGAGCAGAGCGTCGCCCCCGCCCTGGTCAAGGCAGTCATTCACGCCGAATCGGCCTTCAATCCCCGGGCGGTGTCACGGAAGGGCGCCATGGGCCTGATGCAGCTCATGCCGCAGACCTCTCGCTCCCTGGGGGTGGACGATCCCTTCAACCCGTGGCAAAACATTGACGGGGGGACGCGCTACTTGCGGACGATGCTCAACCTCTTCCCGGGCGAGCCGCAGCTGGCGCTCGCCGCGTACAACGCGGGGGTGGAGACGGTCAAGCGATTCCAGGGCGTCCCACCCTATCCGGAGACACGCACCTACGTGAGGCGAGTCATGAGGCTCTACAAGAGATACCATGCAGACTTCCGTTGAAACCACAGGCCTAGGCAGCTCCGTGCCCATCGAGAAGTTCTGGAACGCACCCAATTTCATCACGCTGTTCAGGATCGCGGCGACGCCGCTGCTGCTCCTGAATCTGTTCTGGCAGGGACGCTTCTGGTCCACGTTGGTGGGCCTCGGATTCCTGGCGGTGTCGCTCACCGACCTCCTCGACGGTTACCTGGCCCGTCGCACCGGCGAAGAGACCCGTGTCGGCAAGCTGCTCGACCCCATCGCGGACAAGATCCTGGTGATGGCGGCGCTCATCGTGCTGGTTGCGATCCCGCGCGTGAACGAGTGGGGGGTGATCATGGCGATTGCCATCCTGGGCCGCGAGATCGCCGTCACGGGCCTGCGCGCCATGGCTTCCGCCGAGGGGGTGGTGATGCCGGCCGCCTCGATGGGCAAGTGGAAGACCGGTTTTCAGATCGCCGCGCTGACAGGTCTCCTCCTCCACTACCCCGTTCTCGGGATATCCCTACATGACGTCGGGATGATCCTGCTGGTGATCGCCACGGTGATCACGCTCTGGTCCGGGTACGATTACTTCACCGGCTACCTGAGCCGCCGCGGCGCGCCCTCCGCCAGCCCTTGACGGAAGCGGTCCCCCGCCCCATAAATCAAGCCGCGCACGAGTAGCTCAGTTGGTAGAGCTCCACGTTGCCAACGTGGTTGTCGCCGGTTCGAGTCCGGTCTCGTGCTCCAAGTTTTGCGCACTGAACCAGCCAGTTACGCGCGATCTACAATTAAGCCCTTCAGGGTCGGATACCGTCCAGGTGCACTGGGGTGTACATGGGGTGCACTCCAAATCTCGGCTCCATCGGCTGAGGTCACGCCCCAGCCGTAGAGCTCGGCCACTACGCGGCGCTCGTCCTCGTCGGGCCAGCGTGCCGGGTCAATGAACGAGTCGTACACCTCGGTGATCATGCGCACCGTCGTGTGGCCGACCTCGCCGGAGACCTGCTTGGGGTTGCGCCCGCAGATCAGGCTCGAGGTAACGTAGCTGCGCCGTGCGGCCTTCTGAGCGTCCCCTTCTCGCGGGGCCACCTTCGCGCGCGTCAACGCCCGACGCCAACCGCGACGCAGCCAGCTCGTGTAGGAGATCGGTCCACCAGTTGGGCCTGGGAAGATCCGCCCTTCGGTGCGCCCGACGAAGCTCCGCTCACGCTGGATGCTGAGCAGGGCAGCGACCGGAGTTCGTAGCGGGATCAACCAGTCCTCACCCGTCTTCGTGGGCTCGTCTGTCCGGTCCTCTCCGCGCACTGCGGTGCGCTGGATGTGGATCTCCCCACCCGTCCATGAGACATCGCTCCAGAGAACGCCAACGCAC
>JAUXJB010000299.1 GCA_030624945.1 Deltaproteobacteria bacterium
GGTTGTGGATGAGGTCGAACTCATCGGCCCGCTCGAAGACCTCGGCGATGTGCAAGCACTCCCAGACCTTGGGCTCGAGGCCCCCGTCCTCGGAGTACGGCCGTGGGCACGTTCCCGCCAGCCGTGCCGTGGTGATCGAGTCGGCGGTGGCGAACAGCGTGACGGCCACCCCTCGCCCAACCAGTCCCTCGGTCAAGAGCGATACGACGCGCTCCCACGGCCCGTAGTGCCGCGGGGGGACGCGCCAGGAGATCGGTGCCAGCATCGCCAGGCGCAGCCCGGCGCCACACGGCGGCGCGGAGGGGTTCGCGTTTCGCGAGTGGGTCACCGCGTTGGATTGTGGCATAGGCGCGGGATCTCGTCGCAGGCGTAGCTGCGACAGCGATCGATCAGTCCGCGGAGCCAGACTCGAGTCGCGATAGCAGCTCATCGAGGGACGCCGTGGCGATGCCGACGCCCGTATCGGAGAAGCCGTACGGGAGGATCAGCCGCCCGTTATGAACGATTGCTCCGCAGGTGTAGACGACGTTCGGGACGTAGCCATTGCGCTCCTCCCGTTCGGGCTCCAGGAGGGGCTCGTCAAGCCGCCCGATGATACGCCGCGGGTCGTCCCGATCGAGCAGCATGGCTCCGATCGTGTACCGGCGCATCGGTCCAACGCCATGCGTGAGCACGAGCCAGCCCGCCTCGGTCTCGATGGGCGAGCCGCAGTTTCCGATCTGGATGAGCTCCCATGGGTGGCTCGGCGTCTGCAGCGGGTCCCCGTGGTTCCAGAGATGGATGTCGTCGGAGGTCACGAAGTGGATGTTCTCGTTGTCGTGGCGCGAGAGCATCGCGAATCGCCCGCGGATGCGCCGGGGGAAGAGCGCCATTCCCTTGTTGTGTGCAAGCGCCCCGTTGAGCGTCAGAACGCGGAATTCGACGAAATCCGCGGTCTCGATCAGCTGGGGAAGAATCTGGTGCCCGTCGTAGGCGGTGTAGGTCGCGTAGTACCGGAACGATCCATCGTCTTCGACGAAGCGGACGAAGCGCGCATCTTCCATGCCCCGGCTCTCGTTCGGGCTCGCGGGGAAGATCACGCGCTCGCAGAGCGGGGAGTCGGGTGAGAAGGCGATCTCGTAGTTCGACGTCGCCAGCCAGTGGATGGTATTGAGGGTCTCGCTGCGCGTCGCCGGGGGGATGTGCGGGGATTGCACTGAAGCGGCGGCGCTCAACAGCTCTTCGGAGCTGAAGCGTGCCGGAAGCGGATCGAGGACGGCTTTAGAGATCTCATTCAGGACGCCGAGGTCCTCGAGCTTCAGCGCGAAGACATCCTTGCTGTAGGAGGGGTTGAGAGCGCGCCGTCCCGAGGAGACGAAGGGGCTCGTGGGGTCGAAGACGATCTTCCCGTCCGACTCGATCACGCCCGAGCGAAACTCGATGGAGGAGAGATGTCCCTCCCCGATGGCCCGCAGGCTCAGGATGAAGCGGAGCGCGCCTCCCGGAAGCCCGGACTGGTCCGGCGCCGGAACCAAAGAGGGATTGCACAGCGAGGCGCCTTCGA
>JAUXJB010000178.1 GCA_030624945.1 Deltaproteobacteria bacterium
ACGACGGGGAGGCCGGCCGCCTGGAGCCAGAGCAGTCCGTACCCGAGAGATTGCACGTCGTGCGCCAGCGCATAGTGCACGCCACGCTGCAACTCTCCGAACAGAGCCCTCGAGGCGCGAAGGCTGAACGCGAAGAGCTCCGGGAAGAATCCGAAGCGCGTCACCGCATACTCGTAGAAGTTCAGGGGGCGAAACATCCGCAGCGGATCGGGCCGCGGCAGGAACGCGGCGGGGTCTCGCTGAAACCGCGCGCCCCAGAAGCGCTGGTTCTCGATCTGGAAGACGCGCGCCCAGGGCATGGGATCGGGATAGGGTGGCCCGACGAACACGTCGATTTCGAGGCCGCGCGCCGCCAACGCGCGGGTCAGCGACGTGAGGTAGATCCCCTGGCCGCCGCTCTGCATGCTGCCCCGGTAGCAGAGGAAGGCGATCCTCATCGGGCGCTCCCCGTCGCGACGCGCCGACCGTACAGGATCAGGCTCTTCGGGCAGATCCAGTCGAGGACCTGCTCGATCCTGCTCCAAGCGCGCGACTGGCTGGCCCGGAGCAGAAAGCGCCTGTAGGCGCGCGTGGGCGCGAGACGCTCGTCGTCGAGCCCCAGAACCGACCGGATGGCCCAGTAGGGCGAGTGGAGCGCGTGCGCGAAGCTCACGCCTTCGACCCGGAGGCCCGCCTTCGACATCGCCAGGGCCAGGTCGCGCGGTCGGAAGATCCGGATGTGTCCCCCGGGGCTCTCGAAGTAGTGTCGGCTCAGGAACAGGTAGAGGTGCTCCGTGGGCGCGGTCGGAATCGTGATTCCGATGGTCCCGCCGCGACGAAGCACGCGCACGAGCTCGCGTACGGCAGCGCCGTAGTCGTGAACGTGTTCCATGACCTCGGAGCAGATCACGCGATCGAACGCGGAGTCGCCGAAGGGCAGTCGAAAGACATCGCCGCGCAGCGCGCCGCCGTGCAGCTCGGCTGCGCTCTCGGCGCGCTGTTCTTCGATACCGGCGCGCGTCAGTCGCAGACCTTCTGGGTCGAGGTCGAGGCCGATGACGTTGGCTCCGCGCTCCAGTGCGCCGAAGCAGTGACGGCCTCCGCCACAGCCCGCGTCGAGGAGCCAGTCTCCTCGCCGAATGCCCAGACGCTCAAGGTTGACGGTGAGCACGGACGGCTTCTTCCAGGACTTCGGCGGTGTTCCGGGCGGCTTCCCGCCAGCTGAATACGCTCAGAATGCGCTCGCGAGCGCGGCGCCCCATGGCCTCGAGGTCTTCTTCTGGCTTGGAACAGAGCTCGGTGATGGCGCGCGCCAGCGCCCGCGCATCGCGGAACGGTACGATGCGGCCCGTCTGTCCTCCGGTTCCGACGACCTCCGGCAGGGCTCCACCATCGCTGGCGATCACGGGGAGACCACACGCCATCGCCTCGGAGGCGGGAAAGCCGAACCCCTCGAAGAACGACGGCACCAGTGCCACGCGTGCGCTCGCGTACTCGCGCACCAGCTCGTCGACGTCGAGCATCCGGTCGACGATGGTGATTCGCCCGGCAAGCCCGAGCCGCTCGATCGTTCTGGGAACGAGTCCGCGCGGCGGTATGCGCCCATCGACGATCTTCAGGGTGACGTGCTCGGGGGTCTGGGCGAGAGCCTCGAGCAAGTAGGGGATGCCCTTCTTGCGATCCTCCGTGCGTCCCACGAAGATCAGGTCGCTGGTCTTCCGGGTTGAGATGGGCCGGAAGATCTCGGTATCGGTGCCGTTGTAGACGACCGAGATTTCCTTGCGGGATATCCCGAAGAAGCGCTCGATCTCGGCGGCCGACGCCTGGGACACCGTCAGGATTCGAGCCAGTCGCGGCGCGACGCGTTGCTGCATGAAGAGCGGGAAGTAGAGGGTCCGCTTCCACTTGCGGTGGAAGCTGGGCTCGATCTCGAAGTCGGACAGGCGGTCGATGTGCAATGGGTGGTGTATGGTCGCGACCACGGGTACGCCCGTCGCTTGCAGGGCCAGCAAGCCCCAGCACAGTGACTGGTTGTCCAGCACGACCTCGAACGCATGCTTCTGCTGCAGCTGCGCCCAGCGCAGCATCAGGCGTACTCCAAAGGCGGTCATCTCGGGGAAGACGCCCAGGCGCGTCAACCCGAGCTCCCAGAGGTTGCCCGGTAGCAGGGCTGCGAACGGACTGCCGTCTGACAGGATGTCTTGCCCGTCCCGCGCGAAGTAGTTCCCGTTGGGGATCTCGTGGAGGGGAATCTCGGGGTCCAAGCTCGGCAGAGGCGGGCCCGAGATCACGTGAACCTCGTGGCCCAGGGCGTGGAGCCCGTGCGCGAGGTTCGACGCGTACACGCCCTGTCCCCCGCAGAACATGTTGCCCCGGTAGGTCAGGAGCGCGATCCGCATCCGCCTAGTCTTCGGATTCGGAACGCACGGGCTCGGTGCTCTCCGAGGGATCGGGCCGCGTGGCGCTGCCGGCACCTCCCGGACCCAGGGGTTCTCCCTCTGTCTCGACCTGGACCGTCGCGATCGTCCAGCCGATCCAGACCACCAGCCCGAGTACGAAGAGCACGATCGCCGCCAGGGGAACGGCCAGCGCCCAGTAGCTCTGGACGGCAATGCCGTAGAGGAAGAGAGCTCCGCCAGCCACCGCTCCGAGACAGACGAGCCCCCCGAGGATCCTGCTTTGCTCGTCCGCTCGTTCCGGCATGACCGGGCGCGACGTTACAAGGGCATCCTTGCCATTGTCAATCGAATCAGGGGCGGAGGGGGATTCAAGCCGGCCCAGCCGCTCGCCGATCCGAACCGCGATGGCTGCCACTGTCTCTCCTGCACCTCGTCGCGCCTTGCGGCCCCCGCTGCGTGTCGAGATGGCTCCCGAGCCGGGTGGCCGCGAACGTCCCGCCTTCTGTGGCTACGCGGCGGAGATGTCCGAGACCGGGGTCTTCATTCAGACCGCGAACCCCCGCGGAAAGGGCACCGTCATCAAGCTCTTGCTCCACCTTCCCGGTCTCGCAGATCCGCTGTGCTGCAATGCGGAGGTCTGCTGGTCCCGGAAACTCGGGGGCAGCAGGGGCCCGTCGGCTGGCATGGGTCTCCGCCTTCTCGATGCGAGCGAGGAGGCGCGGAGCTTCTTGCGCGAATTCTGCAGTCGGTAGCCTCCCTGCTGAGAAATGCGGTCCGACGCCGGGCGCGCAGCCGGCCGCATCGAAACCGCGCTAGTCTCCCGGCATGTTCTGGATCGGGCTCATGTCCGGGACGTCGGCGGATGCGGTGGATGCGGCGCTCGTGCGGATTCCCGAAGCGATCGCCGGGCTCGAGCTGGTCGAGTTCCAAACCTTTCCGCTGCCGGACGATGTGCGAGAGCGGATCCACACGGCCGCGCGCGGCAAGGTGAGCTTGCGAGATCTGATCGAGCTCGACAGCGAGCTCGGCCAGCTGTTCGGGGCGGCTGCGGTGGCTGTGGCAGAGAGCGCGGGTGTCCCACTCTCCGAGATCGAGGGGGTCGGCTCGCACGGTCAGACGGTCGCGCACTACCCCGAAATCGGCGGGACGCTGCAGCTCGGCTCACCCGCGATCATCTATGCGCGGACGCGGATCCCCGTCGTCGCGGACTTCCGGCGCTCGGACCTCGCCGTGGGTGGCCAGGGCGCACCGCTGACTCCCCTCTTCCACCGCGCCTGCTTCGCTCGACCTGGAGAAGCCCGGGCGGTTCTCAACATCGGCGGGTTCACGAACGTCAGCTTTCTGCCGGGCGACGAGGCGGGCTCGCTGGTGGCATTCGATCCCGGCCCGGGCAACGCCCTGATCGATCGCGCCGTGCGCTGGGCTTCTGGAGGTGCCGAACGCTACGACCGGGATGGCGAGCGCGCCACGCGCGGAAGTGTCGACCCCGCGCTGCTGCGGAATCTTCTGGCCGATCCTTACTTCGCACTCGCACCGCCCAAGAGCACGGGGCACGAGTACTTCTCTGCGGAATTCTTCGAGCGAGCGCGCGACGCGATCCTCGCAAGGGGCGGGGAAGCGGATGATCTGGTGGCGACCCTGACCCAGCTCACGGTCGAGAGTGTGGCCGACGCCGCTCGACGTTTCCTTCCCGAGCTTCCCGAGCGTTGGTTCGTCTACGGCGGAGGCGTGCACAACGTCGCGATCCGGAGGGGGCTCGAGAACGCTCTGGCTCCGGCGAGCGTGGAGAGCACCGACGCACAGGGCATCCCGGCGGATGCGCTCGAGGCCATGGCCTTTGCGGCCCTCGGCTGGTGCGCTCGGCGCGGCATACCGTCGAACGTGCCGAGTGCGACCGGTGCC
>JAUXJB010000054.1 GCA_030624945.1 Deltaproteobacteria bacterium
CGGCAGATCCTTGGCCTCGATCTCGCCTCTTGCCAGGGCCTCGTCGAGCTGCCGCCCAGCTTCCTCTAGGAGGTGGGTGTTCATCGCAGTGAAGTGCTCGCGCCGCTCTTTGGGGGTCACGTGTGGTTTCACAGCCTCAGGGCAACGGAACTCAACCGCCCGCATCAGGTTCCTATGGTCGGTGCCCAGTGCGCTCGCGCAGGCCCTCCAAGACTTGCCCTGGGCTCGCATCTCGAGGGCCTTCTCAACGCGGTGGTCAACTGCAGTGAGCTGCTTCTCAGTCATGCGGCGAACCCCTCTTCAACTCGTGGGACAAGTGCGGGACAAGTTTTCAAGCATCGGACTTCTTTGATTTCGGGGACTTCCACTTCTTTTGGGCGGGTTCAAATCCCGTTGGGACCACCATGCGTGCGCTTGTTCAGCGCCCTGGCCTTGCGACCTGTCACTTTTGACAGTTTCTCCTCCCGGCCGCCCCGCGTAGGCTATCGCTCGTGACGTCACGTAGCGCGATCCCACTGCGGACACAGATTTCGCGACGGCCCAGGCCCGCCGAGACGGAAATTCGAGCGAACAAGCGCTACAAGGGGCCCCTCGACGAACGCAGGGCAACGATCGGCAGACGCCTGAGAGACGCTCGCGAGGCCAAGGGCCTGTCCCAGGCGGAGCTGGGACGGATCGTGAGCTGCTCCAAGTCCCACGTCAGCCAGATCGAAGGGGCCATGGGCACCTACAGCTTCAGGATCTTTCTGGCGATCTGCGACGCGCTCGAAGTGGACCCGGCGTTCATGTTCGCCGGCGTACCTGCTCGCGAGCTGGGCGAGCTCTACGCGAGGTTCGAGCGGTCGATCTCGCACGTCGGCGCGGAGGCAGTGGAGTTCCTGAGCTCCCTGGGGCCTGATGAGCTGCAGCTCTTCTACGCACGCGCGATGGAAGCGGTGCTCTACCAGCGCTCTCTCGAGCAAGGGCACATCCGGCCTCCGAAATTCCCGGACCCGACGCTCTAGCGCCGTCGGGCGATCCAGGCCGGTTCTCGGACGTCCGCCGAGGTCTTTCCCCCGTTCCGTCCCAACGCCCGTGTATCCCAGGCCCGAGGTAGAGTAGGGGCGCACCGGAAGGAGCGCCTGGTCATGAGAGCGATCGAGCTGCAGGACGGCCCCGGCCTCGCAAATCTCAAGCTCGTGGAGCGAGCGGATCCCAGACCGGGTCCGGGCGAAGTGCTCGTCAAGCTCCACGCGGCCACGCTCAATTACCGGGACCTCCTCACGATCGAGGGAACGTATGGCGTTCGCCTGAGGACTCCGCTCATCCCGCTGTCCGACGGCTGCGGCGTCGTGGTCGAGACCGGGGAAGGCGTCGGCCGCGTGGAGATCGGCGATCGGGTCTGCCCGCTCTTCTTTCAGGATTGGCTCTCGGGCTCGCGCCTCGAGCAACCGCGGTTGACGGCGCTGGGTGGACCGCTGGATGGCGTGGCCGCGGAGTACATCTGCCTCGGCGAGCACGGCGTCTCGAAGGTGCCCTCCTTCCTGAGCGATGCGCAGGCGGCCGCACTGCCCTGCGCCGGCCTGACGGCGTGGTCCGCGCTCTTTGTCGAGGCCAGGGCAAAGCCCGGCGACGTCGTGCTCCTGCAGGGAACCGGGGGCGTCTCGATCTTCGGCCTGCAGCTCGCCAAGGCGGCGGGCTGCACGGTCATCATTACCTCGTCGTCCGACGAGAAACTGGAGCACGCCACGGCGCTGGGTGCCGACCACACCATCAACTACGTGCGCACCCCCGAGTGGGGTAGCGCCGCACGGAAGCTGACGGACGGGCGCGGCATCGATCACGTTCTCGAGGTCGGCGGTAAGGAGACGCTAGCCGAATCGTTTCGGGCGCTGCGTTCGGGCCGCCACGTCAGTCTGATCGGCCTCCTGTCGGGCAGGGCCGAGGGCAGCATCGGACTGGGTACGAACGTGCGGTCGATCTACGTCGGCAATCGCTTCGACTTCGAGGAGATGTGCCGCGGCATGGAGACCAACCGCATCGAGCCCGTCGTCGATCAGAGCTTCAAGCTGGGAGAAATCCCGGACGCACTGCGCTTCATGAAGGAGGGGCGGCACTTCGGCAAGATCGCGATCGCGATTGGCGACTAGCGCTCGACGGCTCGGACCGGCATCCTGTTGTGCTTCACCTCGCCGAAGGGCCTGTCGCGGTCGGCGGCGAACTCGCGCGGCATTCCGAGCACGCGCTCGCTGATGATGTTGCGCTGCATCTCGTTGCTGCCCCCGGCGAGGCCACCCGACTGCTTGCTCAGGTACTGCTGGCCGTACTGGCCGGCCATCCGCCGGTCCTCGTTCCAGGCGACGCCGGCCGTCCCGGCGATCTCCAGGCCGATGTCGGAGCGCCGGATGCCGGTCGTGGCTCCGTAGAGCTTGAGGATCGCGCCGGCGGTGCCGGGGAAGTGACCCGTGCCCATGCCCGCGCCCACGCGCTGGAGGAGATGGCCCTGGACCGCGCCGAGGACGTGTGCCTCGGCGACGAGCTGGCGCACGCCCTGGTCGTCCGCCTGCCCCGTCCCCTTGGCCAGCTCGACCAGATCGCGCTGCGCACCGTCGCTGCTCCGCCCTCGCCGGGGACCCGAGGCAAAGCTCGTGGCCCCACCGATGGAGTTGCGCTCGTGCAGCAAGAGCCGCGACGCGACGGACCAGCCGTCGTTGACCTGCCCGACGACGTTCTCGGGCGGGATCCGTACGTCGTCGAAGAACTCCTGGCAGAACTCCATAGACCCATTGACCTGCTTGATCCGCTCGACGGTGATCCCCGGCTGGTGGATCTTGACGACGAACATCGTCAGGCCGCGATGCTTGGGAGCGTCCCAGTCGGTGCGGGCGAGGCAAAGCGCGTAGTCCGAGACGTCGGCGCCGGTACTCCAGATCTTGGAGCCGCTCAGTAGCCAGCCGTCCGCGTCCGGGGTCGCTCGCGTGATCACCCCGGCCAGGTCGGAGCCGCCGGTAGGCTCGGACCGGAACTGGATCCAGAGCTCCTCCCCTCGCAGGATTGCCGGGAGGTAGCGCTGCTTCTGCTCCTCGGTACCGAAGTCGAGAAGCGTCGGCGCCAGGATGGTGAGGTGGCAGATGTTCAGCACCGCGGGCATCTCGTAGGCGGCACACTCCTCGTTGAAGACCCGCTGGTGCGCCGGGCTCAGCCCCTGACCGCCGTGTTCCCTGGGGAAGCAGAGGCCGGCGAAGCCGCCCTCGAAGAGCTTGCCCTGCAGGATCCTGGCCCGAGCGACAGACGCGTCGGAGTAACCGGCGGGCTGGCCGTCGGGACCCACCCTGGACATGTTGGCGGCCAACCACTCCCGCGCGCGCTGGCGGAAGGAATCGAGATCTTCCGACACGGCGTTCTCGTCTGCCATCGTCTTCCCCCGGACGCCGACCCCTTCGGCCCAGTGCGAGTGTATGCTAGGCGTCCGACCTTCCTCAAGGACGCCTTGGAGCCATGAAGAACGCACGCCTCCTCCACTATTCCCACTGTGTTTCCGACATCGAGCGCTCGCGCGCGTTCTATACCGACGTGCTGGGCTTCGAGACGATGGCCGAGTTCGACTTCGACGATCCCCTGACGGCCAAGGTCATGATGGTGCCCGAGTGCAAGTTCAAGGGCATCTTCATGAAGTGCGACGGGCTGCGCATCGAGCTGATCGGCTTCGCGAATCCGCCACCGGAACCGGCGGTGCGCCCCCGCAGCTCGAACGAGGTCGGTCACTCGCACCTGACCTTCAACGTGCGGGACCTCGACGAGGCCCTGGACCACATGCGGGAAAAGGGCGTGCCCATCGAGGAAGGGAGCCGCTCCAAGCTCGCCGGCGGCAGCGAGTGTTGCGTCGTCCGGGATCCCGACGGCTTCCCGATCGAGCTCGTTCACTCGCCCCAGCTCGGCCTGGCTCCGTACGAGAGCTAGTGTCCGGTTCCGTGAGCCAGGGACGACTCGCGGGAAAGGTCGCCATCGTCACCGGCGCAGCCAAGGGCCAGGGCGAGGGAGTGGCGCGCACGTTCGCGGCCGAAGGGGCCCGCGTCGCGCTCTTCGACATCCTCGACGACCCGGGCAAGAGGGTTGCCGAGTCGATTGCGGGCGCCGGGGGCGAGGCGCTCTTCGTCCACTGCGACGTCTCTCAGGTCGACGAGGTGAGCGACGCGGTGGAGCTCGCGGCCTCGCACTTCGGGGGCCTCGACATCCTCTACAACAACGCCGCCGTCATCCGCTACGGCCGCAAGCTGGCCGACCTGCCGGTCGAGGAGTGGGACCGCACGCTCGGCGTGAACCTGCGCGGGCCGTTCCTGTGCGCGAAATTCGCGCTGCCGCACCTGATCTCGCGCGGGGGCGGCGTGATCCTGAACGTCTCGTCGCACGGCGCCTTCCAGGCCTCGCCCGTCGGCATCGCGGACTACGGCGCCTCCAAGGGCGGCGTGATCACCCTCACGCACTACCTGGCTGCGGAGTACGGGCCCGAGAACGTGCGCACGGTCTGCATCGCGCCCGGTCCGATCCCCACCGATCTGAACCGGCAGTTCCTCGGCACGCCGGAGGGACGCGCCGCGACGAGCCGAGGCATCCCGCTCGGCCGCGTGGGCGAGATTGACGACATCGCGAAGGCTGCCGTGTTCCTCGCGTCGGACGAGGCCAAGTGGATCAACGGTGCGGTTCTACAGGTAGACGGCGGGATCGTGGTCCCGTAAGGCCGACCGCCGGCGTCCGAAACCCGCGCCGATTACCGAGAGTCGCCCGCGCCTACACCCTTCAGATCGCTTCCGGCCGAAACTCGCTCCAGGACTTCTCGGGCGTTTCGCCGCATGCTGAGCGATTCCAGCAACGCATCGGGGCGCGGCTCGAGTTCCGCGAGCTCGGCCAGGATCGCGACGGCCTCCGACTTCTGATCGGGAGCGTGGCGCAGGATTGTCAACGCCAGGTTCATGCGCGTCTCCGGGTGGTCGGGGTCGATCTCCAGCGCCTGCCGCAGCAGGGAGATCGCGGTCTCGCGCTTCACCCAGCCCGTGAGGAACGGGATCCTGGGAGCGTTGCTGTGGATACCGGCGAGAAAGCGCTGGCCCGCTCCACCGTCGTACTCCGGATCGAGGGCGATCACGATCTCGGCGTAGCGTCGCACGCGCGCGCCCACGCCCTGGCGCAGCGCAGCGACCGCCCCGAACGCGCTCGCCCACTGCCCGTAGTTGATGGCGCCGTAGAGGTAGACCGGGGCGACGTCGGGGGTGTTCCCGAAGTGCTCGCGCAGCTCCGCGGGCTTCATGTCGTCGAGCTCTTCGCGTCCTCCGACCCGCTCCCCCAGCACGTCCTGCCCGACCTCGAAGACCTGGCGACCGTGACCGAAGACCTCGCGACGCTGCTCGCGCTCCTTCGCGACGAACTGACCCATGAACTGGATGGCCCGCAGGAGCTTCCAGCGCGCCTCGAGGTTCGCGGGCTGCGCGCGCAGCGCGGATTCGTAGCCCTCGATCGCAGTCGCAATGGGCCCTGGCGCCGCGCGATAGTCGACCTGTCCCTCCGCGCGGCGCGCCCAGTCCGCGTCGGCGCGCGCCAGCAGATCCCCCGGGGCCCCGACGGCAAGACCCGGGAGGAGAAGCGCGAGAGACAGAGCCCAACCGCTGATCGTCCGCTTCATTCCTTCCTCACGCCGTCTTATACCAGATCCCTCGGGAGTACCCGTACGCCCGAGGCGCGGCGGGCGGAGTTGGGCGGAGCCGTCGTGCGCCTGAGAAACCGCTAGCGGCAGAGATCGGAGACGCTGATGGTGTCGACATCGGATTGCACGAGGATCGCACTGCCGATGCACACATCGAAGTAGCGCACCACGGACTGAAACCGAAGGCCCGATTGAGTCGTGAGAATCCAGCCCGTGCATTCTGCGAGGGTCTGCCACACGTTGCTGGCACCGTGGGTGAGGAACGTACAGACCTTCCCGTCGGAGTCGAGCTCCCCGGGGCAGTGCTCGAGATGCGCGCGCACCTCCAACTCCCAGCCGTCCGCCATCGGGCAGAAGCCCTGCGCATCGGCGGCTCGCGCCGCGCCCAGGAGCGCCGTGCAGACCAACATGCAGAGCAGCCGGATCCTCATACGTCCATGCTAGAGTCGGTGCCTCCGGGTCCGCACGGGACCACCCGCTCGGAACGGAAGGGTACGGAAGAATGGATCTCTCCTACAGCCAGGAGCACGAGGATTTCCGCCAGGAGGTGCAGAACTTTCTCTCGGACAACTGGCCTCTCGAGGGCGCGGAGGCCGAGCTGCCCCGCCAGGAGCAGGACGCTCGCTTTCGCGAGCGCGCCATCGAGCGCGGCTACCTGGCGCGCCCCATTCCCAGGAAGTACGGCGGCTCCGAGCAAACCCCCGAGGTCCTGAAGGGGACGATCATCCGCGAGGAGTTCGGTCGGGTGGGCGCGCCGCGGGATCCAGGTGTTCCCCATGCCCAGATCGTACCTACTCTCCTCTCGCACGGCAGCGAGTGGCAGAAGGAGCGACTGATCCCACCGACGCTGCGAGGCAGGCTGCTCTGGTGCCAGGGCTACAGCGAGCCCGGCTCCGGTAGCGATCTGGCCTCGGTCCAGACCCGCGCGGAGAGGGTCGGCGACGAGTGGGTGATCAACGGACAGAAGATCTGGACGAGCGACGCGCACGAGGCGGAGATGATGTACCTCCTCTGCCGCACCGATCCCGATGCACCCAAGCACGCGGGAATGTCGTACCTGCTTCTCCGCATGGACCAGCCGGGGGTCGAGGTGAGACCGCTCGAGCAAATGGACGGCGGCGCTCACTTCAGCGAGGTCTTCTTCGACGACGCCCGCACGCCCGCCGACCACATCGTCGGCAAGCGCGGTGAGGGCTGGATCGTGTCGCGCTCGACGCTCCACGCCGAGCGAAACGTGGTCGGGAACGTGACACTCGTCCGGAGACATCTCGACAGCCTGCTGCGGCTCGCCCGCGTTAGCGTGCGAGACGGGCGGCCCGCGATCGCCGATCCGCTCGTCCGCCAGCGCCTGGTCGAGCTCGAGGGCTACGTGACCGCCCAGGAGTACTCGGCCTACCGCCAGCTCACCTGCGACGCCCGCGGCGAGAATCCCGGTCCCGGCGTCATCATGAACAAGCTGGTATCGACGAACATCGCCCAGATGGCGGCCAAGATCGGCCTCGACCTGATCGGCGAGAAGGGCCTGTCGGCGCCGATCGGGGGACGCTTCGGGGCTGCGCCCGAGACCGGCGCCGGCTGGGTGGCCCGCTACATGGCCGCTCGCAGCACCGCGATCGCGGGCGGCACCTCCAACATCCAGCGGAACATCATCGGCGAGCGTGGGCTCGGTCTGCCGCGGGACTTCGCGGCCCAGAGGCACAAGTAGGTTCCAGGGGCCTCCCGGTAATCCGCGCTTCACTCCGCTCTGGAGACTCCGATACGTACCTAACGAAGTCGGGTCCAGAGGAGCTCGAGAATGAAGCCGGACATGGACATCTTCCTGCGCACCCCCGACAGCTCCAAGCTCCATCCGGGGAAGGTATTCGCCACCTGCGACAAGGGCTGCAACGCGGTCTTCGAGTCCAACTCGCTCGACGTGGAAGAGGGTACGGAGCTCTTCGTCTACTACGAGATCCGCCGGCGCTTCTTGCAGCAGCCCGCGCGGGTCCTGTCCGTCACTCCGGAGGAGGAGACCCGCCTCCGGATCGAGCTCGAGACCACGGGAGATCCGGTCTCTGCCGAAAGCCGCGAGTGCTATCGGGTTTCCTGCTACGCCGCGGACGTCAAGGCCCAGCTCGGCGAGGAGCCAGAGATGTGCGAGGTGCTCGACGTGAGCGCCACGGGCTTCGCCGTGTTCTCCACGGCGGAGCACGGCGTGGGCAAGATGTTCCAGGCGACCCTGTACCACAACGGCAATCCCTTCCACGGGACGGTCGTGGTTCAAAGTGCTCGCGAGTTCGGCAAGAAGATGCGCTACGGGCTTCGGGCCCTGGACGACCAGCGGCCGAAGGCGACGCTCAAGAGCGCGCTGAATCGCATCAACCTCTCGGTGCAGAGGGAACAGGCGGCGCGCCTCTCCGGCAACCGCTGATCCGACCGTCAGGACGCGAGCGGCCATCTCACGGCCGCGCCCCCGACACGCCGCACCTCTGACACGCTGCACCCCGGACATGCCGCGCCCCGGACGGTATTGATAGTCATTATCAATAGGGCTATAACAGAGCCTCGGCCCATGGACCGGTCTCCCCCCAAGCCCATCCGCCTCGTTCGCTCGGCCCGGCTGGCCGGCAGGCTCGCGCTGGTCGCTCTGCTCTGGGCGGCCGGCCCAGCCTCAGCCCAGGAAGACGAGGCCCGGCGAGCCAGCCACCTGCTCGACTACATCGCCGTCGACTACCCCGCTGCGGTGCGAGACGGCGTGGTGGTGAGCGAGCTCGAGTACCGCGAGCAGATCGAGTTCGCCGGGGAGGTGCGCTCGCTGCTCGCACGCCTCGGCGTGCGGGAAACCGATCCGATTGGCGGGGACCTGGCCGAGCTCGCGGCGACGATCCAGGCCCGGGGGTCCGCTGCGGATGTCGCCTCACACGCCCGGGCGCTCAGTGCCGAGATCCGGACGCGTTTCGGGGTTCGCGCCCTGCCGCCCCGCGCGCCGGACCTCGAGAGCGGCAGGCGTCTCTACGCACAGGAGTGCACGTCCTGTCACGGGATCCAGGGCCGCGGCGATGGCCCGGCCGGGCTCGGGCTCGACCCGGCCCCCACCGACTTCACGGACCTGGCGCGCGCGGTCGAGCTGAGCCCGTTCGCGCTCTACA
>JAUXJB010000149.1 GCA_030624945.1 Deltaproteobacteria bacterium
AGCTGCTCGAGGAGATCCTCCAGGAAGAGGAGGAGGGCATCGATCATCTCGAGGCCCAGCTCGGGATCATCAAGGAGATCGGCAAGGAGCGCTATCTGGCCGAGCAGATGTGACCCGGCCATGAGGCCGGTGAACGAGGCGCTGGTGCAGCGCCTCGTGCGGGAGTACGGGACCCCGCTCTACGCCTACGACGCGGACCTGATCCGCGAGCGGATCGAGTCTCTGGGCGCGTTCGACGTCGTTCGCTTCGCCCAGAAGGCCTGTTCCAATCTGCACATCCTGCGGTTGATGCGCGCCGAGGGCGTCCTGGTCGACGCCGTCTCCCTGGGCGAGCTCGAACGCGCGGTGCGGGCCGGGTACACGGGCGAGGGGGACCGTCCCGGTATCGTCTATACCGCGGACATCGTCACGGAAGAGGCACTCGATCGGATCGTGGAGCTCGACATTCCGCTCAACGTCGGCTCTGCCGACAGTCTGGAGCAGCTCGGTCGACGCAAGCCCGGACACCGCGTCTGGCTGCGCGTCAATCCTGGCTTCGGGCACGGGCACAGCCGCAAGACCAATACCGGTGGCGAGTGGAGCAAGCACGGGATCTGGCACGCGTATCTGGACGAGGCCGTGCGCCACATCGAGAAATACCGACTCGACCTGCAGGGGCTTCACATGCACATCGGCTCGGGAACGGACTTCCATCACCTCAAGCGCGTCTGCGAGGCGATGGTCTCGGAGGTGGAGACTCTGGGGCTGGACCTGCGCGTGATCTCCAGCGGCGGGGGGCTCCCGATTCCGTATCGGGACGGGGACTCGCCCCTCGATACCGACGCCCTGTTTCTTCTGTGGGACGCGGCGCGCAAGCGGATCGAGGCCCGCATCGGTCACAGCGTCGGCTTGGAGATCGAACCGGGTCGCTACCTCGTAGGCGAAGCGGGGATTCTCGTGGCGGAGATCCGTGCCACCAAACGCATGGGCCCGAATCGCTTCGTGCTGGTCGATGCGGGCTTTGACAACCTGGTTCGCCCCGCCATGTACGGGAGCTATCACGAGATCAGCGTGGTCCGGCGCGAGGGAGGCGTGGCCACGGGACCGACAGAGCCCACGGTCGTCGGCGGCCCGCTCTGTGAGTCGGGCGACGTCTTCACGCAGGA
Source organism: Deltaproteobacteria bacterium (assembly GCA_030624945.1). Classification (GTDB taxonomy): domain Bacteria; phylum Myxococcota_A; class UBA9160; order SZUA-336; family SZUA-336; genus JAUXJB01. Next base: position 1,146 of record JAUXJB010000149.1, read on the forward strand.
GGAGGGTGGCGTGGTGGTGCCGCGCGATCTGCCCGCCGCGAGTGTCGGCGACTTCGTCGTCTTCCACGACGCCGGCGCCTACGCGGCGTCGATGGCGAGCAACTACAACTCGAGGACTCTCGCTCCCGAGGTGCTGATCGAGGGTGAGGAGACCCGACTCATCCGTCGTCGCCAGAGCATCGAGGATCTCCTGTCCTTGGAAGAGCTCTGACGCGGGTTCAGGGCAAGGAGGGTAGAACCGCCAACGTGGAGCAGATGGCACCCAGGGCGGCTGCGATGCTGGCCAGCGGGAGTTGGGTGCGAACGTGGTCCATCAGGTCGCAGCCCGTGAACATGCTCGAGAGGATGGTCGTGTCGGAGATCGGCGAGCACTGATCCCCGAAGACCGCGCCACCCAGCACCGCTCCGAAGCAGACCTGGATGTACAGGGGCTCCGGGTTCATGGCCCACGCCAGTGGGATCGCGACGGGGAACACCACGGCATAGGTGCCCCACGAGGTGCCGGTCGCAAAGGCGATGCCCATGCACACTACGGTGAGCGTGGCGGGCAGGGCCACCGGCGCCAGTAGACCGGCGATGGCGTTTACGATGAAGGCGGCGGTGTTCAGCTCCTTGGCGACGGTTCCCAGGGTCAGTGCGAGGCCGAGGATGATCGCGCCGATCGTCATCCTCTGACAGCCCCGGATAAAGCCGTCGAGAACCTCCATCATCGGCATTCCGCGCAGCTTCGCCACGACCATGGCGGAGAGCACGGCGGAGAGAAACGCCTCGTTGATCCAGTTTGCCTTCGGCAGCCAGCCGCCGAGACCGAGCTGCGTGAGAAGCACGGGCGGGATGCCGATCCCGAGCAGAACGCCCAGGGGCAGGAAGAAGTCGATCAGGGAGGGTTGGTAGCCGCCGGCGACCGGCTCTGGCTCCGCATCCAGCACGAGCAGCGGGCGGGCGTCGGCGCCGTCGAGATTCCCCGTGCTGCGAGCGCGCTCGCGGGCGCGGGCCATGCTGCCGAAGAGCGCATACTTGAAGCCGAGGGAGAGCAACAGCGTCGAGCCCACCGCAAACCAGGCGTAGAAGCAGAACAGGAACGATTGGAAGAAGAAGGACTCTCCCGCCGCGAGGTCCGGGATCAAGGGGATCGTTCCGGCGACCAGGCCGGCCACGTAGAGGGGCCAGGCGTTGATCGGGATGAGCGTCGCGATCGGCGACGAGGTGGAGTCGACCACGTAGGCGAGCTCCTCGTGGCTGATCCGGTGGCGGTCGGCGACCGGCTTCACGGTTGTGCCGGTGAGCACCGTGCTCACGGTACCCCCCTGGTGGAACACGATTCCGAGCACCCAGCCGAGCAGCAGGGCGGAGCGCGGTCCCTGCACCAGCTCGCGGGCGGCCCACTCCGCGAAGTGCCGGGCGCCGCCTGTCTTCTCCCAGACGCCGATCAATCCACCCAGGCACCACAGGTAGATCAACAGGATCTGCGCATACGACGTCGATCCGAGCGATGGGAACAGAAAGCGCGTGATGAAGTTGGCGTCCTCCCAGTTTCCGGTCTGCGAGTAGAGGACGGCCGAGCCGGTCACCACTCCGGCGAAGAGCGCGGGGATCACCTGGCGAGTGGCAAAGGCGAGGAAGATCGTGACGACGGCCGGCAAGAGCGAGAGCGCGCTGGGTTCGATCCCCGCTGGCATGGCGCGTACTCTAGCAGGCCGGCCTATGCGGCGTGCTCAGTAGCCGAAGCCCGCCGGCAGGCCCCACATCTCGGGCGCCAGGTCGCGACTCCAGCGCACCACCGCCAATGCGACCAGAGCCAGACCCTCTAGCCGCGTCAGCCGCCAGCCCGTCCGCATGAACACCAGGACGAACGCCACCATGCAGGCCATCATGACGATGCTCGGCGTGGCGAGCGGGCTCACCTGTAACGGGTGCAAAAACGCGGCCAGTCCGAGCACCCCGAGCATGTTGAAGAGGTCGCTGCCGATCAGCGTCCCCGCGATGAGCCCGGTCTGTCCGCGGCGCGCGGCCGCGATCGAGGTCGCGAGCTCGGGCAAGGAGGTTCCCCCCGCCACGATGGTGACGCCGATCGCCCATTCCGACAGCCCCATGACGGTGGCCAGACTGGAGGCGGCGTTCACCAGCAGGTGGGCGCCGCCGATGACGGAGGCCAGTCCGACCAGGAGCAGCAGGACATCGGGCACCGTCGGAGTGCCCACGCGGACCTCCTCCTCGAGGGGACCGGGATCTTCGCTGCGCTGCGTGAGGTACAGCATGTAGCTCCCGAGGAGGACGACCATGAGGATTCCCTCGCCGCGCGTGAGCAGGTGATCGCGGAGCAGGAAGAGCAGCAGGAGTGTCGCCGCCAGGAGCAGGGCGCCGGTGTTGCGCAGAACGAGGTCTCGGCTGGTCGGGATGGCGGTGAAGAGAGCACAGCCGCCGAGAATGAAGCCGAGGTTGAAGATGTTCGAGCCCACGACGTTGCCCACCGAGATGTCCGGCTGGCCGTTGAGTGCCGCGATCAGCGTCACGACGATCTCGGGTGCGGAGGTTCCGAATGCGAGGATGGTGGCGCCGATCAGCGCGTCGGACATGCGCAGGCCCCGCGCGACACGGCAGACCGATACGACCGTCCAGTCCGCGCCCTTCCACAAGAGCGATGTCCCGATGAGCAGCAACCCAAGGTCTGTCAGGGCCTGCGAGCTCATTCGCCCCGGGACTTCCGCCTCGCCTCGCGCCGACTCTCGATCTCGGAGCGGATGGCCTCGGGCTCGTAGCGTGCTCGGTCGCGCTCGGCTCGACGCGCGAGCGCCTCGCGGAGTTCGGGCTGTGCCGTCGCCAGGATTCGCGCGGCCAACAGGGCGGCGTTCCGTGCGCCGTTCAGGCCCACCGTGGCCACCGGAGTTCCCGGTGGCATCTGTGCGGACGCAAGCAACGCGTCCACGCCGTTGAGTGCGCCCACCGCGAGCGGCACGCCGATCACCGGGAGCAGGGTATGTGCCGCGGCGACTCCGGCGAGGTGGGCGGCCAGCCCCGCGAGAGCGATCAGCACCCGATAGCCGTCCTTCTCCGCGTTCTTGACGGCCTCTACGGTGGCATCGGGCGTGCGGTGGGCCGAGAGAATGCGGATCGTGCTCGGGATTCCGAGCTCTTCGAGCGTCTCCTGGCAGTCGAGCGCGAGGTCCAGATCGCTCGGACTACCGGCCAGAATGAGGACTGCGGGACCCGACGATCCCTCGCTCGAACTCATGTACTTCGCTCCTGGCTACGCTCGGGGGTACCAGCGCGGATAGGACGCAAGCTGCGGTGCGGACCTAGGTCCGTCCGGCCGGGCTGGTCCGGCCTCCAGCGGGCTCGCGATAGGTGATGAAGCCGTGGGTCGGGTCGTATGGCGATACGCCGCACTGGACGCGATCTCCGGAAATGACACGGATGTGAAACCGACGCATACGACCGGAGAGCTGTGCCGTGATCGTGTGGCCGTTCTCCAGCTTCACACGGTAACGGCCTCCCCCCAGGATCCTGTCCACCTGGCCGCTGACCTGGACTAAGTCCTTCTTTGACATCCATTCTCCGCGGGCGGTTTGCGTGTGCTCCTTGCGGCGCGGGGCGCATTATAGCCCCCAGCCCGGCGCACACACCCCGGAGAGTGACTCAAGAGTCGCTCTCCGCGCGGCAAGGCGCGCTCTGCGCGCCGATAGGCCGCTAGGACACGGGGGGGGGTGGCGGGCCTCGCTCGCTTCAACCGTCTGCCCGCTCGGAGGCCGGGGGCTCGATCGACAGCAGTGCCGGGGCCTCTTCGGTCTGGATCGTGGTGTGCTCGA
>JAUXJB010000160.1 GCA_030624945.1 Deltaproteobacteria bacterium
CGCGGTCACCGGGAGATCGATGTGGCGATGGATGACCCCCTTGGGCTCTCCCGTCGTACCTGACGTGTAGAGCCAGAACGCGGGGTCCGTCGCGCGCGTCGTCGCGGCGGGCGGCTCTCCCGCTGCGCCAGGGTCCGCGCCTTCGATCTCCCAGCCGTCTACGAGCAGGATCGAGGTCCGAGTGGGGTAGAGACACGGGTCGCGTGTGGCGTCGGGCAGCGCCCCGTCGAGCAGCACCGCAGCGACCTCCGCGTCGGCGGCGATGAAGGCCAGGTCTTTGGGCGGCGACAGCGTCGAGACCGGGATGGGGATCATGCCCCCCCGCATGGCTCCCAGGAATCCCGCGTAAAACGCGGGCGTATCGCGCAGCACCAGCAGCACGCGATCGCCCTCGCGCAAGCCGAGCGTCTGCAGCTGGCGTTGCAGGGCGAGCGCCCGCGCAGCGACCTCGGAGCCACTGCAGTGGCGCGACTCGCAGCGCAGTAGGCGTGTCCCCCCACGTACCGCCTGCTCCAGCAGAACATCACCCGCGTTGTAACGCGAGCTCTCGGCCGGGATCAGCGAATCCATTCGTCTGGGGTCCGTGGCTCGCGATTCTAACGCACCTCTCGGATCGCGCATCGGCGGCGGGTAGGCGAGCGCGTGCTACCATTTCGCAAGCGCGGAGGGGGGTCCGGGTTGGGTGTCACGACGACCGCGACTTTCCGGGTAAACGGCGAGGAGCGAACGCTCGCGTTTCCCACGCACCACACGCTTCTCGAAGTTCTCCGGGAAGAGTGCGGGCTCACCGGCACCAAGCACGGCTGCGAGCTCGGCGAGTGTGGCGCCTGCGCGGTACTTCTGGACGGAAAGACCGTGCTGTCGTGTCTGGTGCTCGCTGCCGAGGTTACGGAGCGCGCGATCGAAACAGTCGAGGGGTTGAGGATCGGCTCCGAGCTGCACCCGCTGCAAGCGGCCCTCGCCGATCTCGGCGCCACTCAGTGCGGTTACTGCACTCCCGGAATCCTGATGGCGGCAAAGGCGTTGCTCGCCGCAAACCCGAGTCCGACCGACGCCGAGATCCGCGAGGCCCTCGGTGGCAACCTGTGCCGCTGTACCGGCTACCGGAGCATCGTCCAGGCCGTGGCCTGGGCGGCGGCCCGACTGCGCGGAGAGGAGGCCGAACCTCCAAGCGAGGCGTTCTTCGGCGCGACGCCTCCGGGAGAGCTGGCGCGTGGCTGAGCGTCCGTCCGGCGCGGGACGACTCGTCGGGACGCCCTTTCGCCGGGTGGACGCGGAGAAGAAGGTCACGGGCGAGACGCGTTTTGCCGACGATCTGGCGTTTCCGCGCATGGTCCATGCGTGTCTGGCGCGCAGTACCGTGCCTCACGCGCGTATCCGAATCCTCGACTGCTCGAGGGCCTCGGCGATGCCGGGTGTGCTTGCGGTGCTCACCGGAAGGGACCTGCCGAATCCCTACGGGATCATGCCCGTGTCCCAGGACGAGCACGTGCTCGCGCCCGAGCGCGTGCGCTACGTCGGAGACCCGGTGGCGGCCGTGGCTGCGCTCACCGAAGAGCAGGCACAGCAGGCGGCCCTCTCCATCGAGGTCGAATACGAGCCTCTCACCACGATTGCGACGGTGGAGGAGGCCCTGGCCACTCCGGAGCCGCGCATCCATGACTACGGTGTGGAGGGCAACGTTCATCGCGCGGCCTCGTTCTGCTTCGGGGACGTCGAAGCGGGCTTCGGGGAGGCCGATCTGATCCTCGAGGACCTGCTGTTCTACGACGGCAGCACACATCTGCCTCTCGAGCAGCACGCGGCCGTCGCGCTGCCCGATGGGGACGGTCGCGTCGTGGTGTACGCCTCGACCCAGACCCCCCACTATCTGCACACGGCCCTCGCGACGGTGCTCGAGCTTCCGCCCTCGCGCATCCGCGTGATCGCGTGTCCGACGGGCGGGGGTTTCGGGGGCAAGACCGAGCCCTTCCAGCACGAGATCCTGGTCGCCAAGCTCGCGCTCGAGCTCGGGCGCCCGGTCAAGTGCGCCCTCGACCGCGAAGAGGTCTTCTACTGCCATAGGGGTCGCCACCCCGTTCACATGCGCCTGCGGACAGGCTTCCGCAAGGATGGCTCCATGACGGCGCAGCACCTGGAGTCGGCCCTCGACGGCGGAGCGTACGGCAGCTACGGCGCCGCGAGCCTCCTCTACACGGGGGCGTTGCAGACGGTGACCTACAAACTGCCTCGCTACCGCTTCGACGGGATTCGCGCGTTCACGAACAAGCCCCCCTGCGGCCCGAAGCGCGGTCACGGAACGCCGCAGCCCCGTTTTGCCTACGAGGTCCATCTCGACAAGGCCGCGGAGAAGCTGGGCATCGATCCGGCGGACCTGCGGCTGCGCAACCTCGTGGAGTCCGGCTCGCTGACCGCGAACTGGCTTCAGCTCGGCAGCGTCGGACTGCGACGCGCGATCGAAGCGGTCGTCGGAGGCAGCGGTTGGCGCGAGCGGTACGGGAAGCTGCCGCACGGACGCGGGCTGGGCCTGGCCTGCGGCTCCTATCTCACGGGCGCGGGACTGCCGATCAACTGGAACCACATGCCGCACTCCGGTGTCATCCTGCAGCTCGATCGGGGTGGGGGCGTCGCAGTACTGTGTGGACAGAGCGAGATCGGGCAGGGCAGCGACAGCGTGCTGGCCGCGATCGTCGCCGAGGTCCTGGGCCTCGAGCTCGCGGACGTCCGCATCCACGGCGCGGATACCGGCTTCACGCCGGTCGATCTGGGCAGCTACTCCTCGCGCGTCACGCTGATGGCGGGGAACGCCGCTCTCGAGGCGGCGGAGCGCGCGCGCGAGCAGCTCGCCCGTGCGGCGGCGGAGGAGCTCGAACTCTCGCCGCAGCATCTGGTGTTTGCCGGTGGGCGCGTGTTCGACAGCGCCGATCCGGAGCACGGGATGTGCTTCGCCGATGCCGTGGTCGCGGCGGAGACGCGCTACGGGACGCTGGCTACGACGGGATCCTACACACCGCCCCGCGCTCCGGGCCGCTACCGCGGGTCGGGCGTGGGACCCTCCCCGACCTACTCGTACTCCGCTGCCGTGATCGAGGTGGAGGTCGATCCGGCGACGGGGCTCTACGAGGTCGCCCACGTCTGGATCGCTCACGACGTCGGCACGGCCATCAACCCGGTACTGGTGCTCGGACAGATCGAGGGGAGCGTCTACATGGGCCTGGGAGAAGCGGTCATGGAGGAGCAGGCCTTCCGCCGCCTGCCGGCCCGGCGCTCGGGCGCCCTGGTGCACCGGCATCCCTCGATGCTCGAGTACAAGAGTCCGACGTTCCACGACATGCCCCCGGTCACGAGCTACATCATCGAGAGTCCAGATCCCCAGGGGCCGTTCGGAGCCAAGGAAGTGGGCCAGGGCCCGTTGCTGCCGATCATGCCGGCCGTCGCGAACGCCATCTTCGATGCGGTGGGCGTCCGCATAGACCAGGTCCCGATACACCCGCAGATGGTCGCGAAGGCACTCGCTGCTGTGGCCCAGGGGAAGCCCGCCCGCTACGGGCCGACCACGTTCCCGGAGTTCGACGCCGGTCCGACGCTCCACATCCCGACGCCGGAGGAGGGGGGCGACGGGCGCAGCCTGGACGATCCGCGCAGCGGCAGTCGCATGCGCTCGGACGCAACCATGAGCACGCGAGAGGAAGCTCTCGCCCGGAAGAAGCTTGCTTCGTCTGCCGCAGTTTGAGCTGCGCGCGCCGCGCACTGCCTCCGAGGCGGTCGCGATGCTCGTCGGGGAGGGACCGGGGACGCAGCTGGTCGCCGGCGGAACGGATCTGTGGCCGAACCTGAAGCGCGGTCTCGGACGACCCCGCACCGTGGTGAGCCTGATGTCCGTGCCCGATCTGCACGGCCTGGCCAGCGGCGATCCGGAAGGGGAGCTCGAGATCGGAGCCACCACGCTGCTCAGCGAGGTGATCGAGAGCCCGCTCGTGGCCGAGCGCTACCCGGCACTGGCGCGCGCGATCGCGAGCATCTCGTCTCCGCCACTGCGCAACCTCGCGACCCTCGGTGGCAACCTCTGCATCGACACCCGCTGCACCTACTACAACCAGAGCGAGGGCTGGCGGCGATCGATCGACCACTGCCTCAAGAAGGATGGCGACGTGTGCTGGGTGGCCCCCCGCTCACCCCGCTGCTGGGCACACTCGGCGAGCGACGCGGCCCCGATGCTCTGCGCGCTCGGCGCCCGGGTCCGGTTGGTTTCGGTGGATGGAGAGCGGGTCGTCCCGCTCGAAGCGCTGTTCCGGGACGACGGCATCGACTACCTGAGCAAACGCGACGATGAGCTCTTGACCAGCATCTTGGTGCCGCGCGAGGCGGGCCGCGAGCGCTGTCGCCAGAGCTTCTGGAAGCTTCGGCGTCGGGGTGCGATCGACTTCGCGGTCCTCTCGGTGGCCGTCTCACTCTGGCTCGATACGGGCGGCAACGTCGAGCGAGCGCGGATCTTCCTCGGGGCCGTCGCGTCGCGCCCC
>JAUXJB010000291.1 GCA_030624945.1 Deltaproteobacteria bacterium
GAACGGTGGCCGAGGAGTCGGGCTCCTCGGACTCGGGCAGCCGCATCTCCACCTCGGTGAACACCAACTTCTGGCGAGACCTCACCCAGAGCGTGGAGGAGATCGTCGGTGGTGGGGAGGGCCGCACGGTGGTGGCCATCGCGGACGCCGGACTGATTCTCGTACGCGCGCTGCCCGCCGAGCTCCGGGTCGTCGGCCAGTTCCTGGAGCAGGCCCAGCTCAACCTGCAGCGCCAGGTGATCCTCGAGGCGAAGATTCTCGAGGTCACGCTCACCGATGGCTTCCGTTCCGGCATCAACTGGGCTCAGCTTGCGAGCCACGACTCGGCTCGGATCCTCGCGACGCAGACTGGCGGGGGAAGCATCCTCGACAGCGGCCTGTCGGAGATCGCAGCCGCCGCGGGGCTCCTCGATCCGAGCGCGCCGCCGGTCCCGCCGGACGGGAGCGTGGTCTCGGCGTTCGGCGGCGTGTTCACCCTGGCGGTCGCCTCCGACAACTTCGCCGCCTTCATCGAGCTGCTCGAGTCCCAGGGGAACGTCCGCACGCTCTCCAGCCCGCGGATCTCGACGCTGAACAACCAGAAGGCCATCATCAAGGTGGGCCAGGACGAGTTCTTCGTCACGGACGTCTCGAGCACGACGGTCACCGGTACGGCGACGACCACGACGCCCGAGATCGAGCTCACGCCCTTCTTCTCCGGGATCGCGCTCGACGTGACGCCGCAGATCAGCCAGAACGGCGAGATCATCCTGCACGTCCACCCCTCGATCAGCGAGGTGAGAGATCAGACGAAGACCGTCACGATCTCGGGCTCGGCGCAGACCCTGCCTCTGGCCCTGAGCACGATCCGCGAGTCCGACAGCGTCGTTCGAGTCCGCAGCGGGCAGGTGATCGTGATCGGGGGCCTGATGCAGGACACGAGCAACGAGCAGTGGGCGGGGTCCCCGGGTCTCGACCGGATCCCATTCCTGGGAGGCCTGTTCCGCCATCGGAAGGATGTGACGCGCAAGAACGAGCTCGTCATCCTGCTGCGCGCAATCGCGGTCGGTCCCGATTCCTGGCGGCAGACGCTGGAGGAGACGCGCGATCGCATAGAGAGCCTGGAGCGCACTCGCTTCCCGGCCCGGGCCAATTGAGCGGGGGGAGCTGATGTACCTGGACCACTTCGGACTCGACGAGTTGCCGTTCCGGCTGGTCCCGTCCCCGGAGTTCTACTGTGCGGCGGGTACGCGCTGCCAGGTGCTCGACGCGCTGCCGGCGATCCTGCGCAGTGGGGAGAGCATAGTCACCATCGTGGGCGAGGCCGGAACGGGCAAGACCTTGCTCTCCCGCAAGCTCGTCGCGGCACTGCGAGACGACTACCGGACCGTGCTGCTGTCGGGCGCTGCGCTGGCGGCCGGGGATGCCCTTGGCATCGTGCTCGACGGTCTGGACGCTGCCGAGGAACGGGAGAGCGGAAGCTCGGCCTGGTCGCTCGCCGGGGCGGTGGTCGATGCGCTCGGACGCGGGCCCTTCGTGCCGCTGGTGACCCGGGCGGTCGGGAGAGCCGCGCAGATCCTGGGCTCCGTGAACGATCTGCAGTGGGAGCGGAGCCGGGCCGGGTCGCCCGAGCGCTCGCTGCGCAGGATCGCGCGGCACGTGCTGGACCTGGCCGAGCAGGGTCTTGGCGTGGTCGTGCTCATAGATGATGCCCATTCCCTGTCTGCTGGCAGCCTGCAGGTGCTTCAGCTGCTTGCGGATCTCGAGCCGGAGCCCGATCGGCGCATCCAGTTCGTGCTGCTAGGCCTCCCGGAGCTGAGCGCGCGACTCGCGGCGCCTCCCGCGTCGGGACTCGGACAGCGCGCA
>JAUXJB010000188.1 GCA_030624945.1 Deltaproteobacteria bacterium
AGTCGTACGACATCACGACACAGCGCGACGCCGGCTCCTCGAACAGCTCCCCGTTGATGCTGCCGAGGCCGGTGACCATCCCGTCGGCGGGGCTCTTCTCGATCAGCTCCTCGAGCGTGCGGCGGCGCCGTTGCGCTGCGAGGACCAGCGGGCCGTACTCGACGAACGTCCCCGGATCACACAGGTCCTCGATGTTCTCGCGCGCGGTGCGCTGGCCCGTCGCGCGCCGACGCGCGACGGCGGCGGGTCGCGCGTCGTCCCGGGTCAGCGCGAGCCGGTCCAGTACCTCGCGCAGGTCGGGGCGGATCTCGTCGAGGTCGACCCTCTCGTCCACCAGTGCCTCCTCCGCGTCGACCTCGGCCTCCTCGATGAATGCCAGGGGATGACCCTGGTAGACGGTGTCCCCGACGTCAACCGCGATACGGCGCACGATCCCGCTCGTCTTGGCCACAATCTCGTGCTCCATCTTCATGGCCTCCATGACGAGGAGCTGCTGGCCTCGACGAACGGCATCGCCCTCCTGGACGGTGATGCTCAAGACGGTGCCCTGCAGGTGCGCTTCCACCACCACCGTGCCGGCCGGTCCGGTGACGGGGACCGCGGGCGTGCTCTCCAGAGCGCGTTCCGCGTCTGACACTGCCGCAGTGCCCAAGGTCTTGCCGTAGGTCAGCACCGCGAGGGGGTCGTTGGGGTCGACGCGAACGCCGGCACGGCGCGGCTCCTCGCGCTGTTCGACGAAGAGGCGCTGGTGCTCCGCGCTGGCCGCCAGCTCCTCGGCATGATCGCCGATGAAGCGCGTGGTGAAGCGCCCCTCGCGGAACTCCGGGTGCTGAAGCAGGCTCTGCAGGAACGGGATGTTCGTGGGGACGCCATCGAGCCGGAACTCGCAAAGCGCGCGATAGGTCCGGGTCACTACGTCGCCAAAGCTCGCCCGGGTTGTGTGACCGACGAGCTTTGCCAGCAGCGAGTCAAAGCTCGAGCTCGTGCGGTAGCCCACGTATCCCATCGTGTCGATGCGAATCCCCGGGCCCGAAGGCAGATCGAACGCCGTGATCGTACCGGCCGCCGGATGGGTGGACCCGTCCGCGCCCATCGTCTCCATGTTGACGCGCACCTGCAGCGCGAAGCCGCGTGGCCCGGGTACGTCGTCCTGCCGGAGTCCGAGCCCCGCCAGCGAGCGACCACCCGCGAGCTGGAGCTGGGTATGGACGAGGTCGACGCCGGTCACCTCCTCCGTCACGGTGTGCTCGACCTGCAGCCGCGGATTGGCCTCGATGAAGGCGAAAGTCGAGTCATCATCGAGGTGGGTGGCGTCGACCAGGAACTCGAAGGTCCCGAGGTTGTCGTAGTCGACCGCCTGGGCGAGCTTCACCGCCGCCGCCGTGATCTGCTCCCGCAACCCCGCTGGCAGCCCGGGAGATGGCGCGATCTCGACGAGCTTCTGGTGGCGCCGCTGGATGCTGCAGTCCCGCTCGCCCAGATGACTGACGGCCCCCGACCCGTCGCCGATGATCTGCACCTCGACGTGCCGGGCGCACTCCATCAGCTGCTCGGCGTAGACCGCGTCGTTCCCGAAGGCCGCCTGCGCCTCGGACTGACAGCGCGCGTAGGCTTCCGCGAGCTCGTCCTGCTGCCGGACCACGCGCACACCACGGCCGCCACCCCCGGCAACCGCCTTGATGATCATCGAGCCACCGGCCCCCAACGAGGAGAGGAACTTGCGCGCCTCCTCCAGGCTCGTGTGACTCGAGGTGCCGGGGAGGACCGGGACGGCCGCGCGCTCCGCCACCTCGCGCGAGCGGACCTTGTCGCCGAAGAGCTCCAGCATCTCGGGACGCGGTCCTACGAAGGTGATCCCCTCTGCAGCGCAGCGTCGCGCAAACGCGGCGTTCTCGCTGAGAAAACCATAGCCCGGGTGGAGGGCATCGCAGCCCGCATCCCGGGCCACCGCCAGGATGTCCCCGCCGTCGAGGTAGGCCGCGACGCCCGTGCCCCGCAGCGGACGAGCCTCGTCCGCCTTGCGGGTGTGCAGACAGTCGGCGTCGTCCTCCGAGAAGACGGCCACCGTCCGGATGCCCAGCTCTGCCGCGGCGCGCATCACTCGGATGGCGATCTCGCCGCGGTTGGCGACCAGGAGACTCGACAGAGGCATCTACTGCTTCGGCCGCTTTCCGAACCTGACCCCCGCGACACGGCGGATCTGGATCTCCTCGGATCCCTCGGTGATTCGGTAGCGGCGGTGGTGCCGGTAGATGTGCTCGAAGGGCTTGTGGCGCGTGTAGCCGATGCCGCCGTGCACCTGGATCGCGCGGTCCGCGGCGTCGCAGACCAGGCGATTCGCGCGGTAGTTGCACATCGAGACCTTGTCGCTCACGTCCATGTGGTGGCCGCGGTCGAGCTGCCAGGACGTTTTGTAGACGAGCTGGCGCACCATCTCGCACTCGGTCTGCAGCTCGGCGAGCGGGAACTGGATGGCCTGGTTGAGCCAGATCGGCTTGCCGAACACGATCCGCTCCTGCGCGTACTTGATGCTCTGGTCGATGCAGTACTGGGCCGCGCCGACACCCGAGGCGGCCTGGCGGATGCGGTTCTCGTGCACGAAGGTCTGCGCGAGCGCGAGCCCTCGCCCCTCCTCTCCGAACATGGTGCTCGCGGGTACGCGCACGTTGGCGAGCGTCACCTCCGCGTGGTCGGTCGGCATGTTGAACGTCCACCACATGAAGTCGACGCTGAAGCCGGGCAGATCGGTGGGGATGAGGAAGCACGTGATGCCGTCTGCCTCGCCCTGCTCACCGCTGGTGCGCGCGAAGATCATGTCGTAGTTCGCGCTGTTCAGGCCCGAGTTGAAGCGCTTCTTCCCGTTGATCACCCAGTCCCCGCCGTCGCGCACGGCCGTGGTCTCGAGCCAGGTCGCATCGCTCCCGTGATCGGGCTCGGTGAGCCCGAAGCCGACGCGGTGCGTGCCCGTGATCATCCCGGGCAGGAACTCCTTCTTCTGCTCCTCCGTCCCGAAGCGGAGCATCATGATCACGCTCGGGAAGTTTCCAACGATGGACGCCTCGTTCTGCAGGTCGTTGTGCAGGCCCAGACCCTTCTTCGCGAGGTGCTCGCGGATGATGGCCATGGCGAGGTTCGAGCCGTCCTGGCCGCCGAGCTCCTTGGGGAGTCCGAAGCGCAGGTGGCCGGCTGCATCGGCTCGCCTGCGCATCTCGCGCAAGAGCTCCTCCCACTCGCGCCGGGGCCGCCCGCCGTTGTCCCAGTCGGTACGGGCGTTTTCGCGCCTGTAGTCGAAGTACTGCAGATTCTCGCGCTCGAGCGGTGCAATCTCCCGCTCGATGAACTCGTCGAGCTCGTCGAGCTTCCGTTTGATCTCTTCGGGAATGTCGAAGTCCATGGTCACTCCTCTCCGTGTGTCCTCTGCGATGCTAACGAATGGGGTGGGGCCGGTTCGAACCCGGTTTGAAGGCGCGCTGCAGCAGCATGAGCGTGTCGTACTCGAGCTCGGGAATGCGTCGACCGCTCGCCGCCATCACGATCGAGGGCACCGAGCCGTCGAGGTGGTCCGCGGCCTGGCCCGCGAGCCCCAGGCCCCAGCGCAGCGTGCCGTAGGTCTTCCACCAGTGGAAGCTCGACTCGTAGAAGCGCCCGCCCGCAGCCTCGTAGCCGGCGCGTAGGTCCGCGCGGGAGCCGAAGCCACCGACCTCGAGCAGATCGTTCCGAAAGCGCCACATGCGCACGCACAGCCAGCCCAGATCCTCCATGGGATCGCCGACGTGACAGATCTCCCAGTCGAGCGCCGCGCGCAGGCCGTCGGGGCCGACGACGATGTTGCCGTTGCGAAAGTCGCCGTGGACGACACAGGGCCGTGTGGGTGCGACCGGGCGGTTGCGCTCCAGCCAGCGGAAGGCCAGCGTGAAGGTGGGCGAGGGCTGGAGCAGCAGGGCGATCTCCTCCTCCAGCTTCCGCAG
>JAUXJB010000150.1 GCA_030624945.1 Deltaproteobacteria bacterium
GTGCAGGTCGCCCAGGTCGGCCGGGTAGCTATCGGGGTCCGGCTGCGGCAAGCCCCGGAACGAGTCCACCGCCCACACCGTCCTCGAGGTCTCCCCGTTGGCCATCAGAACGGCCCGCATGAAGATCGCGGTCCCACCCCGCCAGGCGCAGCTCCCGGTCGAACGACACCCGCCGAACCAGATCGAGACGCGAGCGCGCCAGCCAGGTCCGCAAACGCCTCACGAGCGCGCGGCGAATGCGACGCTTGGGCCTGGGCGACCACGGGCGGTATCGCTCGGGAAACGCAACCCGGGTGAGACACTTCTTCAGAAGGTCGAGATAGAGCTCTTCCGGGGTCACTTCGCGCTCCACGCGCTTTTTCGGGGTCCGCTCATCCGGAACCCAGTACCCGCGAGAGCTCGTCCCGCTCGTAACGCGCGAGGGGACGCCCGTCGGCGAAGCGCACACCCGATCCCGTGCGCGCCGTGGCAATCGCGCTGGTGCTGTACCCGTCGGCCTCCAACCCCTCGAGGGCCCTCTCGGAGAGCGCGGCCGGGAACACCGCCAGGAGTGTGCCGGAGGCCAGCGTTCCCCAGGGGTCGGCACCGACGACAGCGCAGAGCGCGGTCCCGGGCTCGAACCAGAGCACGGCTTCTCCATCCAGCTCCAGACCGATACCAGACGCCTCCGCGAGCTCGTACAACCCGGCGGAGAGCCCGCCCTCGGTCGGATCGTGCAATGCCGTGGCGCCCAGCTCCGCAGCTCGCAGGGCGGGCCGTACGATTGAGATCCCGGGACTCCGAAGGGCGTTGCGGGCCCGATCCAGTAGCTCGAGACCGACCGACGCGAGTCGCGCCGAGGCCTCGGCGGCCAGCACGGCAGCCCCTTCGATCGGGGCGGAACCGACCTGGAGCACGACATCGCCCGCGGTCGCACCTCCGGTGCGAAGAAAGGAATTCCGCTCGCACAGGCCCAGCATCTGCCCGACCACGACGGGCTGGGTCACGACCCGGGTGATTTCCGTATGGCCACCGACGAGCACCGCGCCCACCTCGTCGAGACCGGCCCGGATCCCCTCGAAGACCTCTCGCACCGCCGCCTCGTCTGTACCGACGGGAAGCAGGATGGCGGCGAGAAACCAGCGCGGTCTGGCACCCATCACCGCGATGTCGTTCGCGTTGACCTTCACCGCGTGAGCTCCGACCTCGCGCCCCGTGAGGGTGATGGGGTCGGTGGCCGCAATCAGAATCCCAGCGGGAACCCGGATCGCGCAGGCGTCTTCACCGACGGCGGGACCCAGGAGCACCTCGTTGGCCTGGGACGGGCCCAACTGGAGAAGCTCGCCCAGCAGCCCGGTCGGAAGTTTGCCCACGGGTAGGGTCACCGAGACAGACTTACACCTGCCCGTCGGCAATTTCCACGGGTTGTTACACTGTTGGGAACTCCGCTTCCATTCGGGAACCCGACCCTCCAAGCAGTCCGGGCCGAGGTCCAGGCGATTGCGCAGTGGGGTCGGGCGGAGGACCGCAGCTCGTGCGCGGCACTTGCCGGTGGCACGCGACTTGCGCCCCGAAAGACAGGGCGAGTCCAACTGAGCGCGGAGAGCGAGGCGATGCCGACGATCTGGATCGTTTCCAAAGAGCGAACGCTGCCAGAGACTCTCGGCTACCACCTCCAGCCGCTCGGCAGGGTCTGGGCGGGTCCCCCGGACCGCGGCCAGTGGAAGGAGGCGGAGACTCCCGACCTCATCGTGTTGATCGGCGCGGACACTCCCGACGACTTCGCGGATCTCGAGAGCTGCCTGGATTTTCTCGCCTGGGTCCCGCGTCGTCGCCGCGCTCCGCAACCGACGGTCTACATCGAACCCAGCTCGGGCAGACCGGGAGCCCAGCTGGTGCAGCAGCTGATCGACGATCGCCCGCTGCGGGTCCTGGGCTGGCCGCTGGAGCCCGACGAGCTCGTGGCGTCGGCATCTGCTCTGCTCGATCAGCCGATCCGGCCGGTGTCCCTGCGCGAACGCTCCCGGCGCTCCTGGGTCACTCAGCGCGTCGAGCTCTTCTACGCGGGCCTCGATCTGCCCGCGCTGCGCCAGGCGGTCGACCCGAGAAACGCCCACCGCCCGGTGCTCCTGGTCGGTGAGCCCGGCACGGGCCGCGGCATCTTGAGCCACTACATCCACCAGCTCGCCGAGCCCGCCCGCGAGGATCTCCTGGTCATTCCCGCTGCATCTCTGGCGAGCGAGAGCGAGCTGAGCCCGCTGGAACGCAGCGCCGGGCGACGCGTCACCGTCTACTTCGAGGGGATCGACCGCGTCGAACGGGGCACCCAGGAGCGCTTGCTGCAGCTGCTTGGCTCGAGCGGGGCGCTCGAGCTCGAACCGGTTCGCTGGATCGCCTCCGTCAGCCGCCCGCGCGCACTGATCGCCCCACTGCGACAGCTGCCCTGGATCCGCGTCGATCTTCCTCCGCTGCGGGAGCGCGACGACATCACAGCCCTGGCTCAGGGGCTCGCGCGCCTCTGGTCGAAGCGCGCCGCCCAACCGGCGGAGCTCGACCCGGAGGCGCTGGCCGCGCTCGCGGCCTATGCCTGGCCCGGGAACCTGCGCGAGCTGGAGGCCGTGGTCGACGCGACCCTGGCGAGGGCCGGCGGGCCCACAGCGGGAGTCGAGGACGTGAGCATCGCATTCGCCCCTGTGAGCGGCGAGGCTGCGGGCGAGCTGCATCGGGCCGGGCCGAGCGAGCGAGCGCCCGCCCCGCTACGCGGCGAGCCCGAGCCGTCGCGCCCCTCCGTGGAGCCCGAGGCGCCAGCCCCACCCGCGGCCGAGCCCGAACCAGGGCGCTCGGAGCCCGCACTCGCAGACGTGATCCCGCCCCTCGCACAGGAGATCCGGGAACCGATGCTGGCACTGCGGACGTACGCGAACCTGCTGGAGCAGCGCCCGGAAGACTGGGCGGTGCGACGGGAGTTCTCGAAGCTGGTCGAGCACGATCTCGCGCAGCTCGAGGAGACCGTCAACAGGCTCGAGCGCTTCGCCAGTCTCAAGCAGGTCAGGCCCCAGGCCTTCGATCTGGCCAATGTGGTCGGGATGGAGCTCGAACGCCGCGGCGACAAGATCCGCGCGCGCTCCGTCGTGCTCCTGCGCGAGCTCGCTACGGAGGCTCCCCCTGTGACGCTGCAGGAAGATCGGATCCGCTTCGCCGTCGGCATGTTGCTCGATCGAGCGCTGCGCATGGTCCCGAACGGCGGCGAGCTCTACGTCGGGACCTTCTACCACCCCGCCATCGAGGGTCGCGCCGCCCAGCACAGGTTGCTGATCCGCTTTCACAGCCCGGAAGAAGTGCTGATCGGACCCGAGGACGGACCCGGGCCCTCACAGCCGCTCGAGGTCGTGCTCTCGCGCGCCCTGATCGAGGGCGTGGGCGGTGGGTTCGCCGTCGACGCCTCGGGCGCGCAGGACAACCTGATCCTCATCGACCTGCCGTCCTGACGGGACGCGGATCCGGCCCTGCGCTAGCGTCCTCGGGTTGGCCCTCTCGAAGCTGCAAAAGACGCTCGTCTCTGTCGTTTCGGGTGCAGAAGTACACGGCGCGGGACTGATCGTCCGTTTCAGCTCCAAGAGCGGCACGCCGCACGAGATCGAGGACCGAATTCCGCTCACACCCCCGGGCGAGATGCGGACCGTGTACGGTGTCGGGCGCGTGGTCCGGATCCTGCGCGCCGCGCGTATGCGCGTACCTCGCGACCCCTACCGTTACTGTGCCGACCCCCAGCGCGCCGTGGAGCTTCTGCAGCGCTGCAGCGGGGCCCTCGTCCACTTGCGCGTAGCTCGCCGAACGGAACGAGTGCTCACGCTGTGGACAGAAGAGGGCATTGAACGCATCCGCGGCGTCCTCGATTTCTTCGAAGATGCCGATGGGATCTCGGTCCGACGACGCTCGGGGGAGTCGCTACTCGTCTTCTCCCGCAAGACGTTGATCCGCTACGAAGCCAGCTCACAGGAGTTCTTCGAAGTCGTCTCCGTGGAGGTCCCGCCACGCGTGGCCTTGGAGTAGGGGCTACAACCCCCTGTGGTACCTGGCGCGCGGGCGGCCGCGCTTGCGGAGACCGCGCTGCCGATCGCCGTTTTGACGCGCTACTCTTCTCTGGGTCTGGAGGCGAGTCTTGTTCGGTATCGGTATGCCCGAGCTATTGGTGATTCTGGTCGTGGCGCTCCTCGTGCTCGGACCGAAGAAGCTACCCGAGATCGCGCGCTCCCTGGGACGTGGCATGGCGGAGTTCCGGCGGGCTTCGTCCGAGCTGCGCAACACTCTCTACGCACCTCTCGAAGAGTCACCCAAGAAAGAGCCGAAGCCGCCCCTGCAGCCGGAGCAGAAGCCCCCGGCGGAGGCGGGCGATGGGACGAAGCCGAGCACGGATGGATGACTCGCCGCGTCCCCTGATCGAGCACCTGAGCGAGCTTCGCCAGCGACTGTTCTGGGCGCTCGGAGCCTGGCTCCTACTGGCCGTCGTGGCCGGATACTGGGCGCGCGAGGTCTTCGAGATCCTCATGCTCCCCGCGGTGGCGGCGGTGCGCGAGAAGGGGCACACGCTGCTGGTCATCTCCCCGCCGGAGCTCTTCTTCACCTACGTCAAGAGCGCCATCCTGGCCGGCTTCGTCACCTCGCTCCCCGTCATGCTCTATCACGCTTGGGCGTTTATCTCTCCGGGACTCTACGCCAAGGAGCGTCGCTTCGCGCTCCCCTTCGTCGCCTCGACGTTCCTGCTCTTTCTGGCGGGCTGCTCGTTTGGCTACTTCTTCGCGTTTCCGACGGTCTTCAACTGGTTCCTGTCCCTGGAGGCCGACTACGTCACGACCGCCTGGACCA
>JAUXJB010000136.1 GCA_030624945.1 Deltaproteobacteria bacterium
ACCCGCGCGGAAACGTGACCTCTACCGAGCCACGTCGGGTCTCGATCTCGCCCTCGGGCCCGCCGATGAAGCTGGCGTAGACCGCGCCGCTCTCGGTCTTCGCCTCGACCCTGCCGCGCACGTGCTCGATCACGATCTCGCCCGCATCCGTGTGCGCATCCAACCGGCCTTCGATGTGTCGCGCGCGTACATCGCCGCTGCCGGTGAAGGCGCGAACGCTGCCCGTCACCCAGCTGAGCTCGATCTCGCCCTCCGCTGTCCGGATCGCGACATCGCCTCGCAGCTCGCTCACGCTGACGCCACCGCGAGCGCTGCGGAGGATCAGGGAGCCATCGACACCCGTGACCTCGATGGATCCGTTCCGGGTGCGAGCTCGAACGTCGCCGCTCAGCTCCTCGACGCGGATGGGCCCGGTGGTAGAGCGCAGGTCGACGGAGAACTCCCGAGGGACCCAGATGCGGACGTGGATGCTGGGTCCGCCAAAGAGCATCGTGAAGAGTCCGGAGACGCTCCCGTATACCCGGACGACGCGCTCGTCCTGATCCAGGCGAAACTTCACGTCCGAAGCACCCCAGCCGCGCGTCTCGGCTCGCACCCAGACCTGGTCCGCGTTGTGGGAGATCACCTGCAGCGAGGCGTGCTCCGGCTTGATCTCCTCCCCCAGATCCAGATCCACCTGCAGGTGACCTCCAGGCGTGGCATGGACCCGCTGATCCAGGTCATCTGCTCGAGCCTGTACTGGCAGCCAGGCGAGAAGTGCAACCATCGCTAGCGTCCAACCCATCGGGTCCTCCGGACCGATTGCGGGGAATTGCAACCGGCGTGCCACGAGAGGAGGCTACCAGAGGGCGCGAGGAAGGGATTCGCCGCAGCGAACGAGCTTCACTTGGCGGGATCCGCCTTCGCCAGGCGCTCGCTCAGCTCGCCTCGAAGCTCGGGTCTCGCGTCCGATCTCCGCGCGCCGGTCCCGCGCGTCGCTCCGCGGGCTGCGCCTCCGCCGAGCTCGGCGGGGAAGATTGCACCAGGACGGCGAAGTCCAGCCCCGCGCCCAGGGCGGGGACCTCGGACGCGCAGAGGTCGCGGGCGCCCTCCGCCAGATGCGCGACCGCCGCCCTGTACTGGTGGGTCAGGTCCCGGAAGAGCTCCGAGGTCTGCGCGAAGTGCTTCCCCACCTGCTCCCGGTAGGCCAGGTGCCCGCGCTCTGCCTCCTCGAGCTCTCGCTCGAGCTGCTCGGCGCGACTCCGGGCATCGCGGTCGCGACACAGCCACCAGCCCGCGATCGCACCGGCGGCAAAGAGAGCCGCCCCCACTGCGCTCAGCCAAGACATTCGCAACGAATCTCGCAATCTCTGGCGCAGCCGTCAAACCCTGACACCAAAATAACGGACCGGGTCGGAATCGCCGACGCCCTCAGAGCACGCCGCGGCTCTTCACATCGAGGTAGCCGTTGACCAGTGCCACGGGAAGCTCTCGGGGTTCGACATCCAAGGCGAGCGCACCGCCGCCCCTCAGCATTCGATGAGCGCGCTGGCGTTGCTGGAGGTAGCGGCGGGTCGCGGCGACCCGCAGCGCGGCATCGAGATCGCGGATCGGCTCGTTCAACGCCTCGCCGAGCGCGCGCTCCTGCATGCTCGCGAGCAGCACCAGGTGCCGGCGGGCCAGCAGATCGAGTGCCAGGGAGAGGTCCTCGTGCTCCTCGTCGCGCAGGTTCGAGACGAGCACGATCAGCGCGCGCTTGCGCACACGCGCGCTGAGGTCGCGAGCCGCTTCGAGGTAGTCGGAGGTTCGCAGGCTGGTCTGCAGGTCGTACACGGAGTTCATGAGGGCGTTCAGGTGACCCACGCCCTTGCGCGGGGCGAGCCAGCGCCGCTCGCCGGCAAACGTCATCAGCCCGACGGCATCCCCCTGCCGCAACGCCACGTGTGCGAGCAACAGAACCGCGTCGAGTGCGTGGTCGAAGTGGGACAGCTCCCCATCCTTGGAGTGCATCTTGCGGCCGCAGTCGAGCAAGAAGACGATGCGCTGATCGCGCTCGTCCTGGTATTCGCGCGAGATCAGCTTTCGCAAGCGCGAGCTCACGCGCCAGTCGATCTGCCGCAGCGTGTCCCCCTCGCGGTACTCGCGAAGCTGATGAAAATCGAGTCCCTCTCCGCGCCGAGGCCGCTTGCGAATCCCGAGCTGGCTCGTGCGATTGGAGCGCGCGAGCAACGCGTAGCGCATGACCGCGCGAAAGTTCGGGTAGATGCGCACGTGCTCGGGCGAGCCGGCGCGCCGCTTGGCGCGCCACAGACCCAGCGGCGAATCGACCACGAGCTCGACGCGATCGAAGTCGTGGTCGCCGCGCTCGGTCGGGTAGATGGCGTACGCCAGGCGAGCGGATTCGTGGGGGCGCAGAGCGATCCGGCGCGGCAGGTCTCGCACCCGCGCGACCGCCGGATGATGATCGTAGACGACCATCTGAAGCCTGCGCTCGCCCCGGTTCACGATGTGCAGCGAGACGGGGCTCCATGTCCCGACGGCCACCGACGGCGGAACGCCCCGCTCGACCTCGATCGGGCCGGCGCCCCGCAGGCGAAACGCGTCGGCCGCGCAAAGCCCGAGCAGACCCGCGCCGCAAGCCAGCCACAGCGGCCCCAGGACCGGCGCTCCGACGGTGGCCAGGGCCACGACCGACCAGGCCCCCAGCAGGGCCAGGCTGCGCGGGGTCGGGCTCACATGCGCGGGGCGTCGACGTGTGCCAGGACGGCTCGGAGCACGTCGTCGGAGCGCTGCCCCTCGAGCTCCATCTCGGGAGAGAGCTGAATGCGGTGGCGCAATGCCGGCAGCGAGACGAACTTGATGTCGTCCGGGGTCACGAAATCGCGCCCTCTCACGAGCGCGTAGGCGCGCGCCGCTCGGATCAGAGCCAGACCGCCGCGCGGCCCCGCGCCGAGCGCCACGCCCGCCCACTCGCGTGTGCTGCGCGCGATCCGCACCGCGTACTCGGTCACGCGCTCGTCGACGTGCAACTTCGCGGCCGAGGCCTGGATGGAGGAGATGGCGGGTGCGTCGACGACCGGCTCGACGGCCTCGATGTTGAGGCCATCCCCTACCTGGCCACGCGTCACCTGCTCCACGAGCTGGAACTCCTGGGCTTCGTCCGGGTACTCGATCTGGATCTTCAGCAGGAACCGATCGAGCTGAGCCTCCGGAAGCGGATAGGTTCCCTCCTGCTCGATCGGATTCTGCGTGGCCAGGGTCATGAAGGGACGGGGGACGTCCATGGATCTGCCCTCGAGCGTCACCTGGTGCTCCTGCATCACTTCCAGCAGCGCGGCCTGCGTCTTGGCAGGCGCGCGGTTGATCTCGTCCGCGAGTAGCAGGTGCGTGAAGACCGGGCCTTTCCGCATGCGCATCTCGCCGCTCTGCACGTCGTACATCACGTGCCCGATCACGTCTGCCGGCATCAGGTCCGGAGTGAACTGGATCCGCGAAGTCGTGCCGCGGAAGCTGCGCGCCAGTGCTCGCACCAGCAGCGTCTTGCCGAGTCCGGGCACGCCTTCCACGAGTACGTGGCCGGCCGCGAAGAGCGCCACCAGGACCTGATCGATCACGTCCTCCTGACCGATCAACACCTTGCGGATCTCGGCGCGGATCCTGCCCGCCAGTTCGGACGCGTCGGCCAGCTCCATATCCAAGGGTTCTCCGCTCATATCGCTCTCGTGATCCTCTCCATGGTTGCGATATTCTCGGAAAACCGCTCGGGTTGGATCTCCGGGCGGTGTGCGAGCGCCCGATCGATCCGCTCGCGCGGGACGTCGGAGAGCTCCGCGAGGCGCGCGTGCAACTCGGCCGGTCGCAGCTCCCGCCAGCCGGGATGGCGCGTGCGCACCCGCTCCATCAGCGCCTCGCGCGCGCACTCGACGAGCATGCCGGCATCGCCGTGCTGCCAGTGGAAGCGGCCCGACGCCCACACGTGTTCCATCAAGCTGCGCCTGTCCCGAGGTGGGTCGGGACGGATCGGACCGAAGCGCGCGGCCCGCATCCAGCCCCAGGCGGCGACCAGGACCGCGAATGCCAGGACCGGGACCCACGCACCTGCCGAGAGCAGCTGCCAGGGCCGCGGCCACTCCTCGGCAAACACGATCCACACCGGCCCCGCACGCCCGCCGGTTCCGGCCAGCCGGTACACGAGCTCGGCGTGATCGTGCTCGGCAATCGCGGTGTTCGTGAGGAAGAAGTCGTCGGTGAGCGCGGTCAGGTACCCGGCTCCCAGGCGCGTCTGCAGGAGATGGACGCCGTTCGCATCCTCCACGGACCAGGTCGCGCGGCCCTCGCTGTCTACGAAGCGGAAGCGAGGATCGTGCTCCACCTCGAGCGGCGGGTCCCGGCCCGGGACGCGGACCCGGGCGATCTCGTCTTGGACGATCTCCTCTGCCTCCCCCGGACGCCCGAACTGGCGGAAGCCCAATGGGTCGAGGAGCGGATCCTCGCGTCGATCTTCCTCGTCCCACAGCGTCCAGGTAACCACCAGCAGGTGGCCCCCCGCTCTGACCCAGTCGAGGAGCTCACGCGACCTGTCGAGAGAGAGCGTCGCCCTCTCGGTGGGCAGAACCAGCGTACCGTCGACGGGGGGCAGTCCGCGAAGCTCCCCGAGCGAGAGGCTGCGCACCTGCATGCCCATGCGTTCCAGCAGGCGCTGCGCCGCCAGGTAGCGGTTGCGCGCGGCCTCATCCCGAAAGCCCGTCTCGAACTCGAAGCGCCGCTGCTCGAAGAGCTGGAAGAATACAAACACGGCCAGCGCGAGCAGTGCGGCAGCCACGACCCAGAGTCGCGCGCGCGGATTCATGCCGGGGACTCCAGTCGCGGGCGCCAGCCCTCACACAGTGCGTGAAACTCCGGGGGCTCCGGTCGCCGCCCGGCGTACGCGCAGCGCTGCCAGGCCAGAGCCAGCTCGTCGAAGTCGCGTGCGAGCTCGTCCTCGACCCGACCGCGGACGAGTGCGGCGCACTCGCCCTCGGTCGCGCTCGCCGGAAGCCCAAGTCCGCGGGCATCACGCAGGTACGCGAGGGCACCGCGGTAGAGCACGCTCAGGGCGGCGATCGCATCGCCTTCGGCAAAGCGCGCACGCGCATCTGCCACGAGGTCGAGAGGGAGCGACTCGGGCCTCGCTGCGGCGCCCAGCGCCACCTCCGGACGCTCCGAGGCATCGTCCGGAGCCCGCCCCGCGTCGGTGGACCGCCGCAGCAGCCGGCGCACCAAGCCGACCAGAACCAGGGCTGCGGCCACCCACA
>JAUXJB010000017.1 GCA_030624945.1 Deltaproteobacteria bacterium
CCGATCCGGCGGTTCACGATCTCCTCGATCCCGTGGAAGGCGCCGCCGCAGATGAAGAGGATGTTCGTGGTGTCGACCTGCACGAACTCCTGCTGCGGGTGCTTGCGGCCGCCCTTGGGAGGGACATTGGCCACCGTGCCCTCGATCAGCTTGAGCAGCGCCTGCTGCACGCCCTCACCCGAGACGTCGCGCGTGATCGAGGGGTTCTCGCTCTTGCGGGCGACCTTGTCGATCTCGTCGATGTAGACGATGCCGCGCTGTGCGCGCTCCACGTCGTAGTTGGCCACCTGCAGCAGGTTCAGGATGATGTTCTCGACGTCCTCCCCCACGTAGCCGGCCTCGGTCAGGGTGGTCGCATCGGCGATGGTGAAGGGAACGTCGATGATCCGCGCCAGCGTCTGCGCCAGGTAGGTCTTGCCACAACCTGTCGGGCCCAGCAGGAGGACGTTCGACTTCTGCAGGTCGACGTCGCCCACCACGGAGTGGTTCTCGATCCGCCGATAGTGATTGTGGACGGCGACCGAGAGCACCTTCTTGGCCTGGTCCTGGTCGATCACGTACTGGTCGAGGATGTCGCGGATTTCCTTGGGCTTCGAAACCGTGGAGGTCGCGGTCTCGGTTTCGCGGCTCGCTTCCTCGGCGATGATGTCGTTGCAGAGCTCAATGCACTCATCGCAGATGTAGACGGTCGGGCCCGCGATGAGCTTCTTGACCTCTTTCTGGCTCTTCCCGCAGAAGGAGCAGGCCAGGTTCGTGGTGTCATCCTTCTTTCTCAAGACTCACCCTCCTGGCTGTTGGGTCGCGCGTGCCGCGAGATGATGCTGTCCACGATGCCGTACTCCACTGCTTCCGCGGCGGACATGAACCGGTCTCGTTCCGTGTCCTTCTCGATCACGGATACGTCCTGCCCGGTGTGCTCCGCCAGAATCCGCGTCATCGTCTCTCGCAGCTTCAGGATCTCGTCCGCCTGGATCTGAATATCGCTCGCCTGGCCCTGGGCTCCACCCCAAGGCTGGTGAATCATCAGACGGCAGTTGGGGAGCGCCTGCCGCTTGCCCTTGGCTCCAGCGGCGAGCAACAGGGCCGCCATGCTCGCGGCCTGGCCCATGCAAATGGTCTGCACGTCCGGATTCACGTACTGCATCACGTCGTAGATCCCCAGGCCGGCATTGACGTCACCGCCCGGCGAGTTCACGTACAGGAAGATGTCGTTGTCGGCGTCGTCGTGCTCCAGGAAAAGCAGCTGAGCGATCACGATGTTGGCGACATCGTCGCTGATGGGTTGCCCCAGCACGATGATGCGATCCCGCAGGAGGCGCGAGTAGATGTCGTAGGCGCGCTCGCCTCGGTGCGATTGCTCGATGACTGTCGGGATGAGCAGCGACATGGAGATCATTCTAGCGAATCGGCGCCGCCGGTGTAGTTCGAGGCGGATCCGCAATAGCGGTAATTCTTTTTGTGGTTCAATGACTTACGCATCGGAGAGGCTGGCCTCTGAGACCACGAATTGGACGACCTTGTCCTCCAGCAGGGCACCCTCGAGCGCGGGCAGCAGACCGCCGTCCTTGTAGGCCTTGCGGATCTCCCCTTTGCCCCGGCCCTGCTCCTCGGCGATCGCAGCGAGTCGCTCGTCTACCTCGCTCTCGGAGACCTCGATGCCCTCGGCCTTGGCAATCTCGGGTACCAGAAGACCCAGTTGCACATCGCGCTGCGCCGCTGGCCGCCACTCCTCGCGCCAGCTCTCGACGAGCTGTCCAAGCCGCTCGCGCGGGAACTGGTCTCCCAGCTGGGCAACGGCGCGCTGGAGCCTGCTCTGGAGCTGCCTATCCACGAGACTGGCCGGAACCGGAAACGGGTTCGCCTCGATCAAGGCATCGATGACCGCATCCGCCTGGCGCTGCTTCAACTGGCGCTCGCGTCCCTCCTCCACGTGCTTGCGGAGATCGGCTCTGAACTCCTCGAGCGTGTCGAACTCGGAGATGTCCTTCGCCAGCTCGTCGTCCTTCTCCGGCAGCTCCTTGCGCTCGATACCCAGCACCTTGACGTCGAAGCGCGCCAGCTTCCCGGCCACCTCCTCGCGCGGGTAATCGTCGGGGAACGAGAGCTCGAAGGAGTGCTCCGCGCCAACGGTCAACCCCACGAGCTGGTCGTCGAAGCCGGGAATCGCCTGGTCCGAACCGATCTCGAAGGTCGCGGACTCGCTGGCCCCGCCTTCGAAAGGCTGGCCCCCGATCGTCCCCTGGAAGGAGATGGCGGCCAGGTGCCCGTTGGCCAGCACCACACCCTCTTCCTCCTCGAAGACCTGGGCCTGGCTCCTGCGCAGCTCCTCGATGTGCGCCTCGACCGGATCCGTCTCGGGTTCGGGGAGCGTCGCACGCGTCGCCTCGAGGCCCCTGTACTTCACCAGCTCGATCTCGGGGCGTATCTCGACCATGGCCTCGTAGGCGTAGGCGGCTCCCTGCTTCGGTTGCTCGCCCGGCTGCAGCTGTGGTTCCGAGATCACGTCGAGCTCGGATTCCGCCAGAGCCTTGACCAGGGACTCGCGCACGATCTTCTCGAGCACCTCGCTGCCCGCGCGCGCCCCGAAGTAGCGCTCCAGCACCGAGCGGGGGACCTTGCCGCGCCGGAAGCCCGGGATCCGGGCGGTGCCGCGCAGCTCCCGGTAGACGGCATCGAAGGCGGCGTCCACGGCGACCGTGGGGATCTCGATTCGGAGGCGTCTTTCGACGGGACCGGTCTCTTCTATGCTGAGATTCATGCGTTCTCCAGGCCCACGCGGCCAGGGTACCCCCTCCCGCAGGATGATAGGCTACGAACGGACGGGCTCAAACTGGCCTCAAAGAGGCACCCGAGCACAGGAATGAAACGGATGCCCTGGAGGCGACATCGCCGACAGGCGCACCCGACTCAGGCCGTCAACCGGGCTCCTGCTCCGAGCCGGCCGCGATGCGCCGAATCAGCCCTCGGTACGCACGACTCGGCGTGCTGTTCCCATGGACCACCGCGTACACCTCGCGAGCGATGGGCATCTCGACCCCGTAGCGCTCGGCCAGCTGCATGACGACTTTGCAGGTCTGCACGCCCTCGGCGACCATGTGCATGTCCTCGACGATCTCGCTGAGGGTGCGCCCGCGACCGAGCTGCTCACCCACGTAGCGGTTCCGGCTCTGACGGCTCGTGCAGGTCGCGACCAGGTCTCCCATCCCCGCCAGGCCCGCAAAGGTCTGCGGCTGCCCGCCCATGGCGACGCCGAGTCGCGTCAGCTCCGCGAGCCCTCGCGTGATCACCGCCGAGCGCGTGTTGTCGCCGACACCCATGCCATCGCCCATACCGGATGCGATCGCGATCACGTTCTTGAGTGCTCCCCCGATCTCACACCCGATCACGTCGCGGTTCGTGTACACGCGGAAGAGTCCCGTCTTGAGCAGGTCCTGCAGCTCGGTCACGATGACCTCGTCGTCCATGGCCACGACCGCCGCCGCAGCGTAGCCGGCCATGATCTCCCGAGAGAGGTTGGGACCGGTGAGGACGCCCGCCGGATGCCCCGGCAGGAGCTCCGAGACGATCTCCGTCATCCGCAGCAGACTCGTCTCCTCGAGACCCTTGGCCAGGCTGATGACCGGCACCCACGGACGGATGTGCTTGGCGACCTGGGTCAAGACGGCCCGGAACCCATGGGAAGGCACGCCCATGATGACGACGTCCGCACTGCTCACGGCGTCTTCGATGGAGGCCGTCGCACGCAGGCTCTTGGGCATACGACTACCCGGCAGGTAGACCTCGTTCGTGCGCTTCTCGTTGATCTCGTCCGCGATCTCGGGACGACGGGCCCAGAGCATGGTGGGTGCGTTGCGGCTGACGAGGGCGGCGACGGTGGTCCCCCAGGACCCGGCTCCGATCACGCCGACGCGCAGTTGCATGCGACCTCCCAAGGCAGCGCGGACCATCCTAGCCCGCAGCCAACCTACGACCAAGCAGAAGAAGGGGAGAGGATCAACCGGGAGCAGTGCCCATCAGGCCCGGACCCCGCGGTAGGGACAGGCTCCCGGAGGTCGGCGCCAGCTGCGCGGGAAAGTCCGCGACGAGCGCGTCGCTTGCGGCCAGGCCGTGGGCGAGCTCCCGATCGCCTACCGCAGCCGCCAGATGGAGCGCGGCGGCGACGCCGACGGGCCCCTCGAAAGTCGTGGTCACCACGCAGCGAACACCGGAGGCGGCGGCCAGTCTCGCGCTCGCACGCACTCCCCCCAGCACCATCGGCTTGAGAATGGCCACGGGCGCGAGCTCTCCGCC
Source organism: Deltaproteobacteria bacterium (assembly GCA_030624945.1). GTDB lineage: Bacteria > Myxococcota_A > UBA9160 > SZUA-336 > SZUA-336 > JAUXJB01. Next base: position 4,291 of record JAUXJB010000017.1, read on the forward strand.
CAGCAGGGCCTCTCGCCCCGCCTCGTGGGCCAATGCCTCGTCGGCCGCCACGGGAATGGGAGATCGCTCGGCGACATGTCGCAGTCCCGCGAGATCTCTGGCGGGAACGGGCTGCTCTACGAGCTCCACGTCGAACTCCGAAAGCCGCTCGAGTGCCACCAGCGCATCCCGAACAGACCAGGCGCCGTTCGCATCGAGGCGGAGGGCGACCGCGCGCGGTACCGCGCCGCGTACCCTCGCCAGCAGGTCCGCGTCGACCTCGGGAGGGACCGCACCAATCTTGAGCTTGAGCGTCCGATAGCCGCGGGCCACCGCGGCCGCGGCAGCCTCGGCTGTACGCTGCGGATCCCCGAGCCCCAGCACCTCGTTCACGGAGACCGACCCCGAGGGATGCGCGGCGAGCAGACGGGCCAGCGGCAGGGCGCGCCGCTGGGCCTCCAGGTCGTGGAGTGCGCTGTCGAGAGCGAAGCGCGCGGCGGGAGTGGCGGGGGCCCACTCGTCGACCCAGTCCAGGAGCTCTGCGAGCTCCCCCTCTCGCCCCGGCAGCCGGGCGGTGACCTCTCGCAGCGCCCGGCCGGTCTCCTCCAGGTCTTCGGTGCCGGCGACGGGAAGCGGCAGAGACTCTCCCCGGCCAATCCGCCCATCCTCATCGATCAGCTCCAGCGCGTACCCGCGCCGCTCCGAGACGCGCGTGCGGCTGGTGTCCAACGCGCGTTTCAGCTCGTAGCGGCACGCCGAGATCTCCGCGCGTTCGATCTTCAAGCGAGAAACCCCAGCCCGAGGAGCCCGCCGTACAGGGCGTGCAGTCGGGCCGTCTCGGCCAGGCAACCGTTGAATTGCTCGCCGGTTCTGGCGGCGCGCAGATGCCGTACTGCCGTAACCGCGAGTGGCGCACTGGCCAGGCAGAGAAGCGCTCCCATACCCGCGGGACTGGCCCGATACAGGACGCCGACCCACACGAAAGCCAGCGCGACCAGACCGACATAGAGGCGCAGCGTCCGCGCAGCACCGAGCCGCACCGCGAGCGTCCGCTTGCCGACCTCGGCATCGCTTCCGATGTCGCGCAGGTTGTTCACGACCATCACAGAGCTGATCAGAGCGCCCACGGGAATCGCCGCCAGCAGGGCCGGGCCGGAGAGCTCCCCCGTGTGCAGATAGGTGGTCCCGGCGACTGCCACGAGGCCAAAGAACACGAAGGCCGCGAGCTCGCCGAGCCCGTGGCTCGCGAGGGGAAAGGGACCGCCCGAATAGGCCACTGCCGCGGCGATCGATGCCAGTCCGATGAGGAGGATCGGGATCCCCCCGACCGCCACGAGGTAGATCCCGCACAGCATCGCCAGGCCGAACGCACCCCCGGCAGCAGCGACGACAGATCGGTACGAGACCAACCCGGCCTGAGTGACGCGCGTGGGCCCGATGCGACGCTCCGTATCGATCCCGCGCGCGAAGTCGAGCGCGTCGTTGGCCAGGTTCGTGCCGATTTGCAGGAGCACCGCCGCGCACAGACACACGACGGTGACCGCGCTGCGGTGGGCTCCCTGCGCGAAGGCGATCGCACTGCCCACGAGCACCGGGACGATCGAGCCCCCGAGCGTCCTGGGCCGCGCGGCCAGAGCCCAGTGGCGCAGTGCTCGGGGAGCTAGCGCGGGTGTTTCGTCGCTCAAGGAAGCCTCGGGAACGCCGAGAAGTCCGGCGGCCGCTTCTCCATGAACGCGTCTCGTCCCTCCTTGGCCTCGTCGCACATGTAGTAGAGGAGCGTCGCGTCTCCGGCCAACACCTGCAGACCCGCCTGCCCGTCGCAATCCGCATTCAGGGCGGACTTCAGCAGGCGAATGGCCAGCGGGCTGTTCGCCAGGATCTCGCGACACCATTTTACCGTCTCGCTCTCGAGCTGAGCGAGCGGGACGACAGCATTCACGAGGCCCATGTCGAGGGCCTCCTGGGCGGAGTACTGACGGCAGAGAAACCAGATCTCGCGAGCCTTCTTCTGGCCCACGATCCGAGCCATGTACGACGCACCCCAGCCGCCATCGAAGCTGCCGACGCGCGGACCGGTCTGCCCGAAGCACGCGTTGTCCGCGGCGATGGTCAGATCGCAGAGCATGTGCAGCACGTGGCCGCCTCCAATCGCGTAGCCCGCCACCATGGCGACCACGGGCTTTGGCAGGGCACGGATATCGCGCTGAAAATCGAGGACGTTCAGCCGTGGCACGCCGCCGCTATCGACGTAACCGCCGTGGCCGCGCACGCTCTGATCCCCGCCGGAGCAAAAGGCCAGATCGCCCTCCCCCGTCAGGATCACCACTCCGACCTGCGCGTCCTCTCTGGCGTCTTGAAACGCCTCGCGCAGCTCGAGGACCGTCTCAGGGCGAAACGCGTTTCTCACCTCGGGTCTGTTGATCGTCACCTTGGCGATGCCATCGCCCGATTTCTCGTAGCGGATGTCCTCGAACTGACCCGCCGGCATCCATTCGACTGCCATGTTGCTCTCCTTCTACATCCCGAGGCGCGTGGCAAAGGACCGCACGTCCGCGAGCCAGGCCTTGGGGCTCTCGAGGTGCGTCGCGTGACCACACCCGGGAATCACTCGTCTCTCGGCACAGGGCATGGCGTTCGCCATGCGCTCCGCGATATCGCAATACTTCGCGTCTCCCTCGCCCGCGAGCAGCAGCGCGGGGACGCGCACCTCGGACAGCACCTTCCAGAACGACGGCTGAGCACCGGTACCCAGCCCACGCAGGCAGGCGGCGAGTGCGGTTGGGGAGTTCCGGAGTCGGCGCTCGCGCTCGCCCGCCAGGCGTTCGGGACCCAGAGACTCCTGCGATGCGAACAGCGGAAGGTTCATCCAGTGATCGACGAAGGCCTCGATCCCCTCGCCCTCCAGCATGCACGCGAGCGTCTCGTCTTCTCGGACTCGCGCGCTGCGCTCACCGGGATCGGCCAGGCCGGGCGAAGCTCCCTCCAGGACGAGCGCACCCACCCGCTCGGGGCAGAGCGCGGCGGCTCCCAGACAGATGCGACCTCCCAGCGAGTAGCCGATCCAGAGCGGCCGGCGCACGCCGACGCGATCGAGCACCCGGACGAGCTCCGCGACGACCTCTTCGAGCCCGTAACGCTCGGGGCTCGTCCACTTCGGCGAGGCGCCGTGACCGGGCAGATCCACGCGCACGACGCGCAGGTCGCGGGTCAGCCCCTCGATCAGCTCGCGGCCCCACGCGCCCCCCGAGCCCGTGAACCCATGGACGAGCAGCGCCGTGGGACCCTCGCCCGCTACCTCGAAATGAAGACCCGACACGGCTCAGACCCAGGCCTTTAGCGCGGCCTCGACGGCGGAGAACATGCGCCGGTGCAGGTCCGCGTTCTGCTCACGGTCGGTGCTCACCCGCACGACCTCGACTCCCGGACGCGAGAGGCTCTCGCCGGCGAGGGCCACGAGCTCCTTCTCGCGCTCGACCGTGTGGCAGGGGATCCCGAAGCCGCTCACGACCTCGCACAGCTCGAGATCGTGCGGCGTCCCGAAGTGGCGCTCGAAGGTCGGGCGCGCGACGGACTCCGCGAGCGGAAGCATCTCGAAGATCCCACCGCCGTCGTTGTCGATCACGACGACGAGCAGATTCGCCTCGCTCCGGCGCGCGGCCACGAGCCCGCTGAGATCGTGGAGCAGGGCGAGATCGCCCGTCACCAGCACCGTCGGGCCCGCGTGGCCGGCCGCGCTGCCGAGCGCACAGGAGAGCGTGCCATCGATCCCGTTCGCGCCGCGGTTCGCGACGAACCGCACCCGTCGCGGAGTCGTCGGCCAGAAGAGATCCGCGTCCCGCACGGGCATGCTGCTGGCGCAGTGGACGACGGCCCCGTCGGGAACTGCCTCCGCCAGGGCGCGGAACACGGCCGGCTCGCTGAGCGAGTCGAGCTGGTCCAGCGCGGAGTCGAGTGCGCGACGGGCGACTCGACCCGCGCCCAGCCAGCGCTCTGACCAGTCGTCGATACCGCGCGGTGCAACGAGCGCCCCGACGAGATCTCGCGCGAGGATCGTCGGGTCGGCGCGCACGATCTCCCCGGCCAGCGCGCTCGGGTCGTTCCAGCCCGCCGGATCGACCACGATCTGTTCGATCTGGGGGCGCCCCTCGAGCGCGAGCCGATACGCCTTGGACGTGGGCATCGCCCCGAGGCGCAGCACGACACGAGGGGCGTGTGACTCGACGAAAGATGCGCTCCGAAGTACGGCATCGGCGGCGTCGATGAGACGCGTCCGATCGTGCGGGCCCGAACGCAGCTGGGAGAGCGGCTCCGCAAGGATGGGCCAGCCGAGCCCGTCGGCCAGCCGTGTCACGTGCCCGGCGAGCTCGGGCTCCGAATCGGCCGGGCCAACCACCAGCCAGCCCCGCGGCTCGCGCGAGAGAGCATGCGCGAGCCTCTCCAGGACCTCCGGGGAGGCGCCCGCTGGGGTGGGCGCGACGACCCGCGTGAACGGAGCGCCCGGCCGGCCCGAACGTGCCAGCGGCCGGAGCGCGCGCAACGCCTCGGCCTGGTCGGGCTCTTCCACCGCAGCCAGCGGCTCTCGCAGGGGGATATTCAGGTGGACGGGTCCCGGAACGCCGCCCACCGCCTCCGCCACCGCCCGACAGGCCAGGCTCCGGACGAAGCGCATCCGGGCATCCTCCGGCGCCGGGGTCGGCAGCTCGCAGAAGAAACGCACGTAGGGGCCGAACAACTTGATCTGGTCGATCACCTGGCCGGCACCGCAGTCGCGCAGCTCGGGTGGTCTGTCCGCGGTGAGCAGGAGCAGCGGGATCCGGCTGTAGTGGGCCTCGATCGTCGCCGGCAGGTAGTTCGCCCCCGCCGTCCCCGATGTACACAGAAGTGCGACGGGTTCGCGGCGGACCCGCGCAAGACCGAGTGCAAAGAAGGCGGCGGAGCGCTCGTCCAGAATCGACGTATCCTCGAGATCGGGATGCGCGCCAAATGCCAGCGCCAGGGGGGCAGATCGCGATCCGGGAGACACCACGACGTGCCGAACGCCCGAGTGCACGAGCTCGTCCGCGATCGCGGCCGCCCAGGCCAGGTTCGCGTTCAGCTCCCGCACGCTCGCACCAATGCGTCGCGCAGCGCCAGCAGCTTGAGCTGGACCTCGTCGGCCTCCCGCGCGGGGTCGGACGCTTCGACCAGACCGGCACCCGCATACAGCCGGATCTCGCCCGGGGTGAGGAGTCCGCAGCGCAGGGCGACCTGAAACTCGCCCTGCCCCGTGCGATCCAGCCAGCCGATGGGCCCCGCATACCAGCCGCGGTCGAACTGCTCGTGTTCGCAGATCAGCTCGAGCGCGCGATCCCGTGGCGTGCCAGCGACCGCGGCCGTCGGGTGCAGCGCCGCGACAAGTTCGAGCACGTGTGTAGGGGCACGCAACGTCCCGCACAGCTCGGTCCACAGGTGCTGCGCGCGCCCGGCCCCGAGTCCGGTAGGCTCCGACGGCACCTCGACGCTCGCACAGAACGGGCGCATCGAGGTTTCGATCCCCCGCACCACGAAGTCGTGTTCTGCGCGCTCCTTGCGCGAGTGCCGCAGAGCATCTGCCAGCGGATCGCGAACCCGGTTCGATGTTCCCCCGACCGCGGCCGCTCGAACGCGTCCTCCGCGCACGGCCACCAAGCACTCGGGGGTCACACCGAGAAAGGTCCGCTCGCCGATTCCCATCGCATAGACCGTGCATGAGGGATGTGCCTGCGCGAGTGCGCGCAGGATCGGCAATGCCGGCAGGCGACCGGCCACCGGGATTCGCTCCTGCTCGGCCAGCACCACCTTCCGGGCCCCGCCAGCCCGAATGGCATCGATCAGCCTCGCCGCCGTTGTCGCGTAGCGACGCGAGAGATCGTCGCCGGCAGGGAGCGCGAGCGAGGCCTCGACCCGCTCGGCTGCGGTCGGCTTCTCGAGCAGGAGAGCTCGTCGCACGGCGACCCTGCGCAACAACGCATCCTCGTCATCGTCCGGAGCCACGCGAACCGACACGATCAGCGCGCCCTCGCTGAACAGGAACTCGGGCAGCGCGAAGCGCGCGTTTCCGAACGGTCGCCAGATCGGATCCCGAACGCGATCGGTCGCGGGGGCAAAGGCGAGCCCGCCGAGCAACAACGGTCCGAGCTCTCCCGAGCCCCCCTCGAACTCGACACGGCCGAACCACTTCGCGGTCTGGTCGATTCCGGCGGTCGCATCCTCGAATGCGAGCTCGCCCGCCAGGCCGACCCCCAACAGTGTCTGAGAGGGTTCCCCGCCGCTCATCAGAAAGCGGCGCTCCCCCTGTTGCTCTGCCGTTTGAAACAGTTCGAAGAGATCCGGCAGCTCGCCTAGCCTCTCGCTCCAAGAGACCCACGCGACCTCCCCCCGCGAACGGGCGCGCGCCAGGCCGCTCCGGAGCGCCAGCTCCGGTTGGCTCGCGGCGAGGCGCGAGGGCGGAGCGATCTCCAACGACACGCTCAGCTCCGCTCCGCGAAGAGGAGCTGGATCGCCCCCAGCATGCGCCGCCGCTTCTCCACGTGCGCGAAGCCGGCGCGCTCGAGCCTCGCGAACAGCTCGCCCTCCGGAGGCAGGTAGTGCAGGGAGGCGGGGAGATAGCGATAGGCCCGCGCGTCCGAGAACCAGGCGCCCAGGCGCGGGACGACCCGGCGAAGGTGAACGCCGTGGCCCCAGCGAAGCACGGCTGCGCGCGGCTCGTCGAACTCGACGAACGCGACGCGCCCGCCGCTGCGCAGCAGGCGCGCGCACTCGCGGAAGACAGCGTCGAGATCGGCGAAGTTCCGCAGCGCAAAGCCACACGTCACGACGTCCGCGCAGCCGTCTCGGAGCGGGAGTGCGACCGCGTCCGCCTGGACCTGATGAGCACCGCAGCTCCGCGAGCGCGCCTGACACAGCATTCCGAGCGCGAGATCCGCCGCGACCACGCGGGCGCCCTTGGAACGGGCGAGCTCGGCGAGATCGCCGGTCCCGCTGGCCACGTCGACGACCAGCGCGCCGGGCTCGACACCCACAGCGTCGATGGCCTCGGCGCGCCAGCTCCGATCCATGCCCAGCGACATGATCCGATTCATCAGGTCGTAGCGGGGCGCGATGCGATCGAACATGGCGCGCACGAACTCGCGCTTCTCGGTGGCGGGGGGGAGATCAGACACGCGACTAGCTCCAGGTCAGCTTCAAGCGCGCTGCCTCCGTGGCCTCGATGGCCGCCTCCAGAGCTTCGTCGTCGCCGCCGCGCACCAGGCGCGATCGCGCGCGCTCGATCAGAGTGCGCTGGAAGTGGAGCGCCACGAGAGTGGTGGCCGCGGGCAGCAGCTCCCGAAACACCTGGGTGACGGTCTCGCGCGAGGCGGGCTCCTCATCGGAATCGGTGTGGCGCACGTGGCGATCGAACAGCTCGATGGCCCGGTCCGCGATCTCGGCGACGTGAGAGGCGTACATCTGAGCCAGAGGCAAGAGCTCCTGCAGGGGGAAGCCACTGTCGAGAAAGAGTCGGGCGGACTCCGCCGTGCGCAGGTCCGACTCGGTAAACCGGGCCGCGCCGCCCGCGGCGGAGGGCGCGAGCAGGGCCGCCTGCTCGAGCACCTGAAGCAGGGTCTCCGGCAGCCCCGACGCGGTCGCGAGCTCGGCGCGACTGTAAGTGCGCTCCCCCTCGGCCTCGTCCAGCGCGCCCAGCAGGGACTCCCTCAGAGATTGTCGAGGGGGCGAGTCGAGGAGCTTGCGGACCGCCTCCAGAGTGAGCCCCTCGCGGTTCAGTGCGCGGATCCGCCGCAGCTTCCTCAGGTGGCGATCCGAGTAGATGGCCACCCGACCCCGCCGCTCCGGGGCGGGCAGGAGGCCCCGCGCCTGGTAGAAGCGGACGGTATCGACGCTCACCCCCGCCGTTCTGGCGATCTCTTCGACCCGATATTCCATGTGAATACTCTCAGAGTAGACACTCCGATCAATCTCTGGCAAGCCCCTGCCCAGCGCCATGACCACTCCGCGCGGCTGATAAGCTCGCCGCATGGCGCGCGTGATCGCGATGCCCCGGCTGGGCCTCAAGATGACCGAAGGGACCGTGATCGAGTGGCGGGTGGCCCCCGGAGACCTCGTCCTCGCGGGGCAGATCGTCCTGGTCATCGAGTCCGACAAGGCCGAGGTAGAGGTCGAGGCCCCGGCGCCCGGCGTCGTGCGTCACATCTATGTGAACGCCGAGGAGACGGTCGCTTGCGGCACGACCCTGGCCGTGCTGACCGAGACGGCCGACGAGGCCTTTGACCCCGAGCCCTACCGCACGCCCAGCTCGTCTGTGAGACCGACCGACGCGGGCGCGGCCGGGATCTCCCCCCGCTCCGACCGCCCGCGCGAGCGTCCGCAAGGCGCGTCGCCCATCGCCCCGGCCGCACGTCGACGCGCCCGGGAGCTCCAGATCGACGTATCCGAGGTCCGGGGCAGCGGACCGGGTGGGCGCATCACCCGCGAGGACGTAGACGCCTTCGCCGCAGCGCTCCAGCGCCGCGTCGAGGTCGCAGATGGAGTGGCTCTCGAGGTGGACGCACAGGGCGAGGGGCCGCCCGTCCTCTTGCTGCCCGGCTTCGGAATCGACTGCGCGGCCTTCGGGCCGCAGATCGCCCCCCTGGCCGAGCGTTGCCGTGTCCTGGCCGTAAACCCGCGCGGTGTAGGACTCTCCGACACGCCCGAGAGCGAGCGCTACGACGTCGAGACGGCAGCCGCGGATGCGGCCGCCGTGGTCGGAACGAGCGCCCACATCGTCGGAGCCAGTCTCGGCGCCGCGGCCGCGCTCGAGCTGGCGTTGGGTCGGCCCGAGATCGTTCGATCGCTGACGCTGGTCACGCCGTTCGTCCGCGCCAACGGCCGTCTGCTGGCGGTGCTCGACGCCTGGTGTCGGTCGGCGAGGGAGCTGGAACCGGACACGCTGGCACGGACGCTCGTGCCCTGGCTGTTCTCGCCGGAGTTCCTCGCGGACCAAGCCCGGCTGCGCCGCGTCGTGAGCGCCCTTGCACGGATCCTGCCCCGCGTACCCGTCGCGACCCTCGAGCGCACGGCCGCGGGGCTGCGCTCCTGGTCAGATACGCGCTCGGATGCGCTCGCCAAGATCGCCGCACCTACTCTCGTGATCGCTGGCGAACGAGACCTCCTCACACCGGATGCCGCGGATGTGGCGAGGGCGATCCCGAACGCGCGGCTCGCCGTTGTAGCGAGCGCGGGGCACGCGGTAACCCTCGAGGATCCCGAGCGCGTAAACTCTCTCCTGCTCGCGCACATCGGAGCGGGATGAGCCCATCAAGGAGACGGCAATGGAACTGACCCGAGAGCAGCTCCTCGACAGCTACCGACGGATGCGAACGATCCGGGCTTTCGAGGAGCGCCTGAACGACATGGTCATGGCGGGCAAGCTGTCCGGCTTCCTGCACCTCTA
>JAUXJB010000074.1 GCA_030624945.1 Deltaproteobacteria bacterium
GCGGTTCTCGGGCTGCAGCTTGATGCCGAGCATCTTCAGGTTCTGATCGAGCGAGGCCTTGCCCGCCATCTTGCCCAGGGCGTAGTGCCTGCGCCGTCCGAAGCGGCGAGGAAGCAGCTTGTTCGCGTACAGCTCGGCCTTCCAGTCGCCGTCGGCGTGGATGCCCGCGGTTTGCGTGAACACGTCGCGACCGATGACCGGCGAGTTGTCGGCGATCGCCTTGCCGGAGAACGCCGCGACCATCTCGCTTACCGTGGTGAGCTTTCTCTCGTCAATTCGCGTATGCGCTCCGGTGAGGTCGTGGATGCACGCCGCGATCTCGGCGAGCCGCGTGTTTCCGGCACGCTCACCCATACCGTTCACGCTGGTGTGTATACCGAGGGCGCCGGCCTCTATGGCGGCCAGGCAGTTCGCGTTCGCCAGGCCGTAGTCGTTGTGTCCGTGAAACTCGAAATGCAGATCTGGCCACGTGCTCGTCATGAGGCCGACGTACCGCGCGGTGTCCTGCGGTGCGAGGATCCCCAGAGTATCGGCGAGGAAGATCCGCTTCACACCGAGGCTGGCCAGGTTCTGAACGTGTCCAAACACGTAGTCGAAGCTGTCTCGAACGCCGGAAGACCAGTCCTCGAGGTATACATTGGCCGCGAGCCCGCACTTGTGCGCGTAGTGCAGCGTCTCGGCGATCTCCTTGAAGTGACGCTCGGGGGCTTTCCGCAGCTGCTCTTCGCAGTGTCGTCGCGATCCCTTGGTGAGGAGGTTCATCACCCCGCCTCCCATGGTCACGATCCAGTCGACCGAGGCCTTGCCGTCGGCAAAGCCGAGAATCTCGACGCGATCGTGGAGCCTCGCTTTGCGCGCCCAGCTGGCGACTCGTTGGACCGCCTGCGCTTCGCCCTCCGAAACACGGGCACTGGCCATCTCGATTCGATCTACCTTGACGTCGCGCAGCAGGAGCCGCGCCAGCTGGAGCTTCTCCGCCGGCACGTAGGCCACGTTGGGCGTCTGTTCGCCGTCCCGCAGCGTCGTGTCCATGATCTGTATCGTGCGTTCGGCCACTACGCCTCCGATTCGTTCCGCGCGAGACCTCCCGCGGTGGGGGGGGCGCCACACTAGGGGTCTACACAGAGATGTCAACCTGCGCAGACTCCCCCGCGCGCGCATGCATACCGTCCACGGAGCCCTAGGACGGGAGCGTCTCGGGCTCGCCCTCCTTCGCGCCGCGCTCGTCCGCTGCAAGCTTCGCCTGGACCAGAGCCGGGATCACTCGATCGAGCTCGTCGATCTCCAACAGGTGATCGCTCTTGAACGAGCGAATGATTGCGTACTGCTGCATGATGCCGACCTGTCCCCCGGATACGTGCAGGATCTGGCCCGTGACGTCCCGGCCTGCCGGAGACGCGAGCCAGGTCACCACGGGCGCGATCTGCTGCGGGCCGACCATGGGATCGTTCGGATCGAAATCCCCTTCGCGCCCCTGCCGCAGGGCGATGGTCAAGCGCGTCGCCGCGCTGGGAGAGATGGTGTTGACGGTGCACTCGTACTTCTCGAGCTCCTTGGCCAGGATCCGGCTGAAGGCGGCGATCCCGGCCTTGGCCGCGCCGTAGTTCGACTGACCGAAGTTTCCGTACAGACCCGAGACCGAGGAGAAGTTGATGAGCCTGCAGCCGGTGCGGTTGTTCTCGCGGATGTAGCGCGCAAACGGTTGCGAGCAGCAGAAGTGCCCCTTCAGGTGCACGGCGACGACGATGTCCCACTCGTCCTCGGACATGTTGAAGATGGTCCGGTCGCGCAGGATCCCGGCATTGTTCACCAGGATGTCGGCGCCGCCGAAGCTGTCGATCGCGGTCTGGAAGATGGCCGTTCCGCCCTCCATGGTCGCGACCGTGTCGTAGTTCGCGGCGGCCTCGCCGCCCGCGGCCACAATCTCGGCGACCACCTCGTCGGCGATGTGGCTCTGGCCGGCCCCGTCGGGTCCTCCGCCCAGGTCGTTGACGACCACGCTCGCTCCCTCGCGGGCGAAGTCCAGCGCGATCTCCCTGCCGATGCCGCGTCCCGCGCCCGTGACGATCGCGATCTTTCCCTCGAGAACACCCATGCCGACCTCCTTCCAGCGAGAGGACGGATTGTACCGGAAGGGCGCTCTCAGCGGTTGGAGCTCGGTCGCTGCGGGCGTAGGTGAGGCTGGCCCCGGCCCGGCCGTCGCCTGTGGGCGCGGAGCTCCTCCCTCAGCCGACGGCGTTGGTTCGGGTCGAGCTCTTGCCAGCGGCGGTACTGCTCCTTGAGCTTGTGCCGCTGGCCGGGTGAGAGCTCGCGCCAGCGTCGGAAGTTCTTGCGCAGTCTCTCTCGGCGCTCCGGCTGGAGCTGCTGCCAGCGTCGGTGGGTCCGGCGAATCTGCTCGCGCTTCTCGGGCGGCAGACTCCGAAACAGCTCGAGGCGCTGCTCAGGAGTTGCCTCCCGCAGCTCTTTGCGCGAGAGGATCTTCCCGGGCTCGCTCTGGGGCTCCGCGGCGTAGGCTGGGTCGGGAGCGAGCGCCCAGAGCAGCAGGCAGAGGAGGCCAGACAGCAGGGCGCTCACGGGCATTCCGCCGTGCGAGTTCCAGCGGACCGGACTCGGCTCAGATGTCCTCACTGCTATCCCACTCCTCGAGAATCTCCAAGACCTCCAGTAGCTCGAGGTCGCCCTCCTCCAAGAGCTCGTAGCTCTCGGCATCTACCACGATCGACCAGTCCGGGTCTGGGTCGGCCGGCGTCCGCATGAGGAGCAACACCGCCGCGGTCACCGCGGCCGCGCCGCCCAGCCCGATCGCAAGCCGCAGCGGGCTGAGCCACTCCCGTAGCCGGGCCACGGGGCGCGGCTCCATGTCGCTCTCGCGCGCGAGCCTGGCCCAGAAGCGCGCCGCAAAGTCCGCCGCGGGCTCGACCTGGGGCAGGGACGCCAGGGCCTCGCTCAGGGCTCGCTGGCGTTCGATCTCCTCGCTACAGCCCTCGCACTCCACGAGATGACTCTCGAGCGCGCGGCGAGCGTTCGGGTCGAGCTCGAGGTCGAGATAGGGGATCAGCTCCTCCCGATAGCTGCAACGGGCCGTCACTCCGGGATCTCCTTCAGCTCGGACAGCAGGCTCTCGCGGGCGCGGTGGAGCAGGCTCTTCACGCCAGATACGCTCGCGCCCATGACCTGGCCGATCTGCTGGTAGCCAAGGCCCTGCTCGGATCGAAGCAGGAGCGCCGAGCGCTGCCGCTCCGGCAGCTTCGCCAGAGCCGCCTCCAGGGCCTCTCCCAGCTGACGGGCGGCGATCCGCTCGTCCGGATCCGGATTCGGATCCCGCAGCGCGCGCTGGTCCCCCGGGAGCAGAGGTCGCTCTCGCTTGCGGTAGGCGCGGTCGAGGTCGTTGAGCGCCAGGTTGTGCGCGATGCCGAAGACCCAGGTCGAGAACTTGGCGCGCACCTCGTAGCGGGGAGCCGCGTTGTAGACCCTCACGAACACGTCCTGTGTGAGCTCCTCGGCCCGCTCCCGGTCGCGGACCATGCGGGCGAGGAAGTTCAGCAAGCGCGGCGTATAGCGCTCGAAGAGGGTCTCGAAGGCCCTCCGATCTCCAGCTTTGAACGCGAGCATGAGCTGCGCGTCGTCGTCGATCATCCGGCGCCGCCTGCGTGGAACCCTCGCCGGCCGTGAAACCGATCAGCAGGCGAAGAGTTGCGCGGGGTTTGCGGGGCCCGTGGCCGCCCCGCCCGCGGGGCTACCTGGGGCCTCGTCAACGGTGTCAGAGCCCGCCCCCCTCGAGTCGCATGCGCAAGGCCTTGGTCATCTGCTCGATCTGATCGCGGAGCGGTCCGCGGATCGTGAGCTCGGGGACCAGGGTGCGCGTCCGGCCCTCCATCCGCAGCAGCACGCGGGTGCGATCCGTTCCGAGCTCCTCCAGCCGCACCTCGCCGTCGAGAGACCGCCAGATGTTGCCGTCGCAGATCTTCTCGAAACACAGGCTATCTCGAGACTCCCGCCGGAACAAGAAGCGAATGTCTCTCGCCTGTCCGAGCGGAGAGGGTGTGCGCGTCTCGCGCGAACCGTCTCCCCGAGGCGTGATCGTGGTTCCCGGCAGCAGGGATTCGATCGTGGCGTCGTCGTCGAGCAGGGCCGCGACTTGCGCGCGCGAGCGAGCGACCGTGAACTCCCTCTCGAAGTGCATGCGGCAGGTCCCCTTCGCGAGGATAGCAACACATCTATGGCGCGACCCGCCTGTTATATTCTCGACTTGTCGTTTCGACTCGCAATGGTCTGCCTCGCGGTACTCGCCGGCCCCGCAGGGGCGACCGACCCGTTTGAGGTCCACGTCCTGGAGAGCGAAGGACGCACGGTCGCGGCCGAGATCGCCGACTTCGATGGCGACGGGCGCGGCGATATCATGCAGATCGTGATCGCGGGACTTCCGCCCGCGGAGCAACGGACCATCCGGGTATTCCATCAGAGGACCGATGGGAGCTTTCCGTCTGCACCGGCCATGGAGATCCCGCTGCCGGCCGGCAGCGCCGCGTACGACCTGGCCGATGTCGACCCCGCGCCCGGGACGGAGCTCATCCTCCTCCGGCGCAGGGGACTGACGATCCTCTCGCTGGCGGGTTCCGAAGCTCGCCAGCGCGACGTTCTCGTCGCCGACGGCCCGACCCTCGGGGCGGTCGAGGACGAGCGCGGGATCGACAGGCTGAAGCTCGCCTGGGACGAGCTCGGCTCGCCTCCGTGGCTGCTCGTTCCCCAGCTCTCCGAGGTGGCCGTGCTCTCCGGAAGCGGCGAGCTGATGGGCCGCCCGCAGGTCGGCGCGCGCGCGAACTACTTCGTGCAGCCCCGCCCCGGGCCGCTGATGGTCGAGAGCGATATCCAGCTCTTCCTGGACGTGCCGCGCCTGTCGGTGGGAGACGTGAACGGCGATGGCTCTCCGGACATCGTCTCGTCTGGCAGGCACGAGATCCGCGTCTTTCTGCGCAGGGCGGACGGAAGCTTCGCATCGGTGGCCGATCGATCGCTGGCGCTGGGTCGGGTCTCGGCGCTCGACCACGCGCGCACCATGGGGGTCGTGCGCGTCTCGGCCGCGGACCTGGACGGCGACGAGAGGCTCGATGTGCTGATCTCGCACCTGAGCGGCGGGCTACAGAACGCCCGCTTCACGACCTCCGTCCACCTCAACCGCGGGGGAGAGTGGAACCTGGACGAGCCCGATCAAGTCTTCGAGAACGAAGGCTGGGGCACCGACGAGCTCGTCGATCTCGACGGCGACGGTCGTCTGGAGCTCGTCCGGGTCGTCTTTCCCCTGGGCATCTTCGAGTTGATCGAAGCGCTCGTGACCCGCTCGCTCGACGCTCAGGTGGCCGTCTACCGCGCGACCGGACAAGTGGGCTTCGCCGTCGATCCCTGGCTGAAGCTCAAGCTCGGCCTGCCGCTCAGCTTCGAGCGGGGGCGACCGCGGGGCTTCGTTCCGAACGTGCAGGCGGACCTGAACGGCGACGGATACCGGGACCTGCTCACCTCGAGTTCCGGTCGGCGCATCGAGGTGTACCTGGGCGGGTCGCCGGACGCGTACCGGGAACGCGTCGCTCGCCAGGCTCTGGATACCGACGGGCGAATTCGCTTCGGTGATCTCGAAGGAGACGGGATGGCAGACTTCGTGCTGTACAACCCGCGCGACCTGGATGCCGAGCTGCGCTTGGTCCGCAACCTGGGCGTGCTGCCGGGCTCGCTCCCACGCATGGGTGCCCCCCGGGCGGAGAGGTAGTCGCCGGGCAAGCGCCGCGAAGCGGCGCGCGCAGCAAGGCGAAGCCGAGCGTAGGTGGGAGGTGCGCGGCCGCCCGCGTGCCGGGTCCCACAGGGCAAGCGCTGCGAGGGCGCCGAGGGCGAGCACGCGTCGAGATGGCGCACTCTCGGCGCCCTCGCTAGTGGATCTCGATCCAGTAGGGCGGCAGCATCATCAGGTCCGCCTCGGGCAGGTGCCAGGCCCAGGTCATGGCCTGCGGCAGCTCGACCGGGAACAGCTTGTTGCGCAGCCAGGCGGTGAGCTCGCCGCGCAGCAGCTGGCGGATCTGCTCGCTCGTCGAGCGCGGGCCCGGCAGGAGCACTCGCCGGGGATCGACGTCGTCGGGGATGTTCGCCTCGCGCTTGGCCCGCTGTACCGCCGCCCACAGACCCCCCATCTCGTCCACCAGACCGTGCTCGAGTGCGGTCGCTCCCAGCCAGACCTGTCCCTGGCCCACGCGGTCGACCTCGTCGGGCTCCATGCCCCGTCCGTCGGCGACGCGCTGCACGAACTCGGCGTAGAGCGAGCGGATCCAGCTGGCGATGCGTTCGCGATGCGCGGCCGTCAGAGGAGCATCGCTGCCGGCGATCCCGGCGTACGGACCGCGGGCGATCACCTCGGTTCCGATGGCGAGCTTCTCGTAGAGCCCGGAAAACGAGGGACGCAGCAGGAAGATCCCGATCGAGCCGGTCAGGGTCGCGGGCTCCGCGAGGATCGCATCCCCGCCGCTCGCGATGTAGTAGCCGCCCGATGCAGCGGTATCCGCGAGCGATACCACGACCGGTTTCCTCTCGGTCGCACTCCGGATGGCTCGCCAGAGCTGCTCGCTGGCCAGAGACGATCCCCCGGGCGAGTTCACGCGCAGCACGATGGCACGCACTTGCTCGTCGTCCGCCGCGCTCTCGAGGGCCTTTCCGATCTCGTCGGCACCTGCGCGACCGGAGAACCGGCCGCCCCCGGACTGGACGAGCGTCCCGTCGCCGAAGATCAGCGCAACCGAGGGGCCGTTGCGGAGGCCGAGGCGATTCGGATTGACGCGGGAGTAGTTGGCTGTGGTGAGCTCCTCCGCGTCCTCGAAGCCGGCCAGTCTCAGTGCGTCGTCGCGTCCCGCGATGGCGTCCGCCAGACCCGCTTTCAGATACTCCTCGGCCGTTCCGGGTGCTTCGTCGACGAGAGCTGCGACGGCGGAGGGCGAGAGGCTCCTGCCCTCGGCGATGCCGGAGGTGATCTGCGAGAAGAGTCCATCGAAGAGCTCGTTCGTCATCTCGCGAGCGAGCTCGCTCATCTCGTCGTCGGCAAACATCTCGACGGCCGATTTGTAGTCGCCGATGCGAGCGTACTCGAACTTGATTCCGATCTTCTCGAAGAACGAGCCCAGGAAGATGGACTGTCCGATGATGCCCGCGAGGGGGCCGAGGAAGCCCGGCGCCACGTAGACCTGGTCCGCCGCGGAAGCGAGGTACATCTCGCGCGTCGCGTTCAGCACGGTCATGTCTAGGACGGCCAGCACCCTCTTGCCGCCGCTGCGGACTCGGGAGATCGCGTCGCGCAGCTCCTGGATGCGCGCGTAGCCGACCTGGAGCGGTCGGATCTGCAAGAGGACGGCGGCAACCCGCTCGTCCACCGTGGCCATCTCGAGGAGCAGCAGCAGGGTGGGCAAGGCGGGTCCGCGGGCGCCGAGCCGGCTCAGGGCGTCGAGGGGCGGGGCCTCCGCGAGATCACCCGACA
>JAUXJB010000096.1 GCA_030624945.1 Deltaproteobacteria bacterium
CCGCCGGTATCCACACCGACCTTTCGAATGATCGCAACCGCGGCATCCCGCAGCCGCTGGTACTCCTTGTCGGTCAGCGTCTGGGCGGGGGCCACGGTGATCGAATCGCCCGTGTGCACACCCATCGGATCCAGGTTCTCGATCGAGCAAATGACCACGACGTTGTCCGCCGCGTCCCGCATCAACTCGAGCTCGAACTCCTTCCAGCCCAGCACGGACTCCTCGACGAGCACCTCGCTCTTCGGCGAGATCCGGAGGCCCCAGGCCAGCTGCTCGGCGAACTCGGCCTCGCTCGAAGCGACGGCGGCGCCGGAGCCGCCCAGGGTGAAGCTCGGTCGGATGATGGCCGGCAGCCCGATGGCCTCGAGTGCGGTGGTCCCCTCCGCCGGGTCCCGCACGTAGACCGACCGGGGTGTCCGCAGGCCGATCTCGTCCATCGCTCTCCGGAAGAGCGAGCGGTCCTCGGCCATGAGAATGGAATCGATCTGTGCGCCGATCAGCGGGATACCCAGGCGCTCAAACACGCCCTGCTCGTGGAGGGCCAAGGCCGTGTTGAGCGCTGTCTGCCCGCCAAGTGTGGGCAGCACAGCATCCGGACGCTCCTTCTCGAGAATCCACGCGACGACCTCCGGAGTGATCGGCTCGACGTAGGTGCGGCTCGCGAATTCTGGGTCGGTCATGATGGTCGCCGGGTTCGAGTTCACCAGCACGACCTCGATACCTTCCTCCGCGAGCGCCGTGCAGGCCTGGGTTCCGGAGTAATCGAACTCGCAGGCCTGGCCGATCACGATCGGCCCCGATCCAATCAGCATGATCTTCCTCAGCTCGGACCGCCTAGGCACGGGAGGACTCGATCAGCTCCCGGAAGTGCTGAAACAGGTAGGAGGTGTCGTGGGGTCCGGGCGACGCTTCCGGGTGGTACTGAACCGAGAAGATCGGAAGGCTCCGGTGCCGCATGCCCTCCACACAGCTGTCGTTCAGATTCACGTGGGTCACCTCGAGGTCCTCGTTCGCGGCCAGAGCGTCGGCATCCAGCGCGAAGCCGTGGTTCTCCGATGTGATCATCACCCGGCCGCTCTGCAACTCGCGGGCGGGCTGGTTCGCGCCGTGATGGCCGAACCGGAGCTTGGTCCGCGTCGCGCCGAGCGCCAGCCCCAGGATCTGGTGCCCGAGGCAGATGCCGAAGATGGGCTTGCTGCCGATCAGGTCGCGGACGATGCCGGGCGCGTAGCGCACGGCGAACGGATCTCCGGGCCCATTCGACAGGAAGATCCCGTCCGGGTCGTAGGCCAGCGCCTCGGGAGCGGGCGTGTGGGCGGGCACGACGGTCGTCTCGAAGCCCGCATTCGCGAGCATCCGCAGAATGTTCCGCTTGATGCCGTAGTCGTAGGCCACTATCCGGTAGCGCGGCGTCGGTCGGGTCCCGACGCCCCAGTCCGTTCCCTCATTCCACGTGTAGGGCTCGGAGCAGGTCACCTCGTCCACCAGGTTCTGGCCCGCCATCGACGGGAGGTCGTGGGCTTGCGCGGCCAGCTCGCGAGGGTCCCGCTCGCCATGCGCCAGGACGCCGTTCATCGCCCCGGCGGTGCGCAGGCGGCGCACCAGCGCCCGCGTGTCGATACCCGAGATCCCCGGAACGCCGTGGCGCTCCAGATACCGCTGCAGCGACTCGCGACTCCGCCAGGAAGAGGGGAAGTCGACGTGGTCCCGCACGACGAAGCCGCGTAGAACCAACCCTGCGGACTCCTCGTCTTCCGGGTTGACCCCGACGTTTCCGATCTCGGGGTAGGTCATGCAGACGATCTGCCCGGCGTAGGAGGGATCGGTCAGGATCTCCTGGTAGCCGGTCATCCCGGTATGGAAGACGATCTCTCCCGCGCCTTCGACGTCGGCCCCGAAGGCCTCGCCCCGGTAGAGCGTCCCGTCGGCGAGTGCGAGGGTTGCGACCGGAGGTGAGCTCAAGCCCCGTCCCCGTCCAGTGCGTGCACGACGTGACCACCGACCCAGGTGAGCATCGCGCGCCCCCGGAGCTCCCGGCCCAGGAACGGCGAGTTGCGCGAGCGGGAGTGCAGGTCCACGGCTTCGAGCTTCCACACCTGTTCGGGGTCGATCAGCACCAGATCGGCGGGTGCTCCCGTCTCGAGCGTGCCGCCGCGCAGGCCGAGCACCCGGGCCGGCCGGGTGGAGAGGCGCGCCATCGCGTCCAGCGCCGAGAGTCGGCCCTCGATCACGAGCTCCATCACGCAGGGCAGCGCCGTCTCCAGACCCACCACCCCGAACGCGGCCGCCGTGAACTCGAGGTCCTTCTCGTAGGCCGCATGGGGGGCGTGATCGGTCGCCACGCAGTCGATCGTGCCGTCCGCCAGCCCCTGGCGTAGCGCCTCCTGATCCCGAGCCGTCCGGAGTGGGGGGGCCATCTTGGCGTTCGTGTCGTAGTTCAAGATGGCCTCATCGGTCAGGCAGAGGTGGTGCGGTGTCACCTCCGCCGTTACGCGAACCCCCGATTCCTTGGCCTCGCGGATGATGTCGACGGAACGCCCCGCCGACACGTGGGCGATATGGAGATGCGCACCCGTCAGGCGCGCGAGCTCGACGTCGCGAGCGACCATCACGGTTTCGGCTTCCGCGGGAGACCCGGGCAGGCCGCAACAGGTGGCGGAGGCGCCTTCGTGGACCACGCCGGAGCCGCGCAGGTCGAGATCCTCGCAGTGCGCAATGACGGGTCGGCCAACGCCCCGCGCGTACTCGAGCACGCGGCGCATGACGCTCGCGTTCCTGATCACGGCCCCGTCATCGGAGAAGGCCACCGCGCCGGCGGACGCGAGGCTCGCCATCTCGGACATGATCTCGCCCCGCAGCTGCTGAGTGGCGGCTGCGATCACGTGCACACGCACGGCGGCGGACTCGTGCGCGCGACGCCGGATGTACTCGGTGACCGCCGGGCTGTCGTTCACCGGATCGGTGTTGGCCATGGTGCACACGGCGGTGTAGCCACCAGCCGCGGCTGCCCGCGTTCCGGTGGCGATATCCTCCTTGTATTCCTGGCCGGGCTCGCGCAGGTGGGTATGGAGATCGACGAAGCCCGGGGCCAGCCACAAGCCTTCGGCCTCGATGACCTGGTCGGGTGTCGCCCCGGAATCGAGTTCCGCGATCTGGCCGTCGTCGATGTCGAGCTCGCCGATCTCGTCCCGTCCGCTGGACGGGTCGAGAATCCGGGCGCCGCGTATTCGCGTCCTCACGCTTGCTCTCCCGTCACCAGATAGAGCACCGCCATCCGGACCGCGACACCGTTGGTCACCTGATCCAGGATGCGCGAGGGCTCGGCATCGGCGACCTCGCCGGAGATCTCTACCCCGCGATTGATCGGCCCCGGATGGAGCACGATCGCATCCGGCTTGGCCAGTGCGAGCGTGCGCAGATTGAGCCCGAAGGTCAGCGAGTACTCGCGCACGGATGGGAACAGCGCCTGCTCGAGGCGTTCCCGCTGGATGCGAAGCATGATGATCACGTCCGCTCCGTCCAGGGCCTCCTCCATCGAGAAGCAGGCCTTCACGCCCAGGACGTCGATGCCGGCCGGCAGCATCGTCGGCGGCCCCGCGACGCGAACCTCCGCGCCCATCTTGGTGAAGGCGTGAATGTCGGAGCGGGCTACGCGACTGTGCGAGATGTCGCCCACGATCGCGACGACGCGACTGTCGAGCGTCCCCAGTGACTGGCGCACCGTGAAGACGTCCAGCAGCGCCTGGGTCGGATGCTCGTGGCAGCCGTCGCCCGCGTTGATCACGGGCATGGGAAGTCGATCCGCCAGCATCTTGGGAACCCCTGCGGTCCGGTCCCGAACCACCAGGACATCCGCGTTCATCGCTGCGAGGTTTTGGCCCATGTCGGCGAGCGTCTCGGCCTTGGAAAGGCTCGACCCCGAAGAGGACACGTTTATCGCGTCGGCCGAGAGCCGTTTGGCGGCGATCTCGAAGCTCACGCGCGTGCGCGTCGACGGCTCGAGGAAGAGGTTGATCACCGTGCGGCCACGCAGGGTGGGCACGCGCTTGATCTCTCGCTGCGAGATCTCGACCATGGCCTCCGCCGTATCGAGGATGCGCTCGATCTCCGTCCGGGGCAGATCCTGGATTCCGAGCAGGCCCCTCATACCACTACCTCGAGCTCTCCTCGGGAATTGCGGTGCAGCAAGACCTCGTCCGAGCGGGCCGTCGGGATGTTCTTCCCGACGAAGTCGACGCGGATCGGGAGCTCGCGGTGGCCACGATCGACCAGGGTCGCGACCTGGATCGCGTCTGGCCGCCCGAAGTCAATGATCGCGTCCATGGCAGCGCGCACGGTGCGCCCCGTGAAGACCACGTCGTCGACGAGCACGACGCGTTTCCCGGCCACCGAGACGGGCATTCGGGTCGGGTTTGGGACAGGGCGGCGGCCTTGCCCGACCACGTCGTCCCGGTAGAGCGTGACGTCGAGGGCGCCCAGCGGCACGTCCTTGCCAGCGATCTGGCGCAAGCGGTCCCGGATCAGCTCGGCGACATCTCGGCCGCCCGCCACGATGGCGACCAGTACGAGATCCTCGGTCCCGCCGTTCCGCTCCACGATCTCGTGAGCAATTCGGGTAGCCGCCCGTTCGATGCCGGGCGCGTCGAGCACCACGCGTGCGGAGTCCGCTTGCGCTTCTCTCATCGAGTGCCTTTCCCCACCTCGCCGGATGGAATTAAAAGAGCCCCGGAATCAGTACCTTACGGGGGAAATCTCAGTCTGAGCTGGAATGCCCCCGGTGCTTGGCTCGCCCCGGAAACTATCCGACCCGTCCATTGGCGTCAATCCGCCGGGCCGCGCAGGGATCGCCCGACGCGACCCCAGCGAACCTCTTCGATTTGCAGGGACACGACCCGCCACAGCGTGTACAGCAGATCGCCGACGAAGCCTCGGTTTCGCGCGGGCCCATAGGCCACCAGCCAGGACCAGTGGATCAGGAAGGCCCTACCCTTGATCTGCTCGGCCGTCACGAAGGGCTCTCGCCATAGCCGGCTGTCCTGCGAGTTGTCGCGGTTGTCGCCCATCATGAAGTACTTTCCCTCGGGCACGATCCAGGGGCCATCTCGACGGCTTCCGGCGGGCCGCGAGTGGATGATCGTGTAGTCCGCTCCGTCCCCACTCCTCTCGATGAAGCGTTCCGCGCGGACCTCGCGACGGTTCGTGACGTCGAGGTAGACGCGTTCGCCTTCCGAAGTCCGATCGATCGGCTGGCCGTTCAGCCAGACGCGGCCATCTCGCACGGCGATCCGATCCCCGGGAATCCCGACGACCCGCTTGATGAAGTCCTGGCTCGGATCGTCCGGATACCGGAAGACCATCACGTCGCCGCGCTTGGGCTCCCCGACCCGGAGCAGCAGCGTCCCCGTGAACGGCAGGCGAACACCATAGGCGAACTTGTTCACCAGCACGTAGTCACCGACCAGCAGGGTGGGGATCATCGACCCCGAGGGAATCTTGAAGGGCTCCACGACGAAGGAGCGGATGACGAGCGCGATCAACGCCGCCACCAAGACCGCGCGCACCGTCTCGAAGGACCGGCGCTCCGTGGGCTCCGCTTCCCCCTTTTCCGCCGACATTCCCGCCGCTCCCCGGCCTCAGTATAGGCAAAGCCGGGCGGCGGGTGCGCCTCCCCGCTTCCCGGTCCCAGCTCGCGCCACCCCGGACCCTGCCCTACCCATCGTCACTGGACAGAACCGCGAGGAACGCCGCCTGCGGAATATCCACGCTCCCGATGCGCTTCATCCGCTTCTTTCCCTCTCGCTGCTTCTCGAGCAGCTTCTTCTTGCGCGTGATATCGCCCCCATAGCACTTGGCGGTGACGTTCTTGCGGAGAGCTTTGACGGAGACGCGCGCGATGACCTTTGTGCCCAAGGCCGCCTGGATCGCGACCTCGAACATTTGGCGCGGGATGTGCTCCTTCATCTTCCGGATCAGGGCGAGTCCGCGCCGGTAGGCGATGTCCCGATGCGTGATGATCGACAGGGCATCCACCCGATCCCCGTTCACCAGGACGTCGATCTTCACGAGGTCCTCCGGCGCAAAGTCCACCAGCTCGTAGCCCATCGAGGCGTAGCCACGCGTCGAGCTCTTGAGTCGATCGTAGAAGTCCACGGCTACTTCGGCGAGGGGCAGCTCGTAGCGCACCACCGCGCGGTCCCCGTGC
>JAUXJB010000060.1 GCA_030624945.1 Deltaproteobacteria bacterium
CCCGCCGATGGGGAGGGCCCCAGCGATCCGACTTCTGCTCTCGGCTTGATAGAAGTAGTCGTAGCGGCTCTCGACGGAGAACCGCAGGGGCGTTCCAGCGAGTCGGCGGGGCAGTGTGGCTATGCGCAGCTCGGGCAGTCGCTGTAGAAAGAAGTCGTCCCGATCGAGGTCGTTGGGGCTCTGCATGTCGTCCATCAGGGACAGCTCGACGCCTCCGTAGAGCGCGTCGCGCGCATAGCTGTACCAGGCGGAGGACTCGAGGAAGCGGCTGTGCCGGGTCGCCGCGCCCTCTTCCAGAGAGCTCCCGGGCAGATCGCGGAAGTCGACCACGTAGTCGTTGTCGCTCACCTCCCGCACGTTGAAGCCGAAACGGACACCCTGCCCCAACGGCTGCTGGTGGCGGAGCCACGCGGCCCAGCGATCGTCGCTGAACGGGGTCTCCGGGTCGCTGCGATCGACCTTGTTATCGCCGGGCAGCACGGCGACCCCGCCCTGGCTCCAGCCCCTCTCCCCGATGAGAACCTCGTACTCGAGGCCGGACTTGAGGCCCCGCCGTCCGATCAGTTCCGGCCGCAGCATCACGTTGGCATTCGGGGCGGCGGCCCAGAAGAAAGGCACGTCGACCTCGACCCCGCTCCGGCTGGAGGCGCCGTACGAGGGCATCAGGAAGCCCGTCTGGCGCTCCGTCTTGGCGGGAAAGATGGCCCACGGGAGGTAGGCGACGGGCAGGCCCAGGGTCTTGAACCAGAGGTGCTTGGCTGTGCCGTAGCCTCCGATCTCGACGTCGGCCTCCTCCATTTCGATCTCCCACGGGGGACTCGCGTCCTCGCCGACGGTCGGCGGACACCGGCAGGCCGTGAACGTGCCGCGCTCGATGTGGTAGCGGTTCGTCGAGATCCGCTGGATCGATTCCCCGGCCACGATCAGACCCGGGCTCGTGGTGTCCAGAGTGGCATGACCCGCCACCGAGAGACCGGAGTTCAGGTTCACGGAGACGTAGTCCGCCTCGAGGATCTGCGTCCCATCGACGATCCGGACGTTGCCCGTGGCGACTCCGACGCCGCTGGGATCGCTGAACGCGAGCCAGTCCGCGGTCAGAACCTGTCCGTCGGCCTGGACCATCCGGACGTTGCCGATCGCCTCGTACACAAATCGGACATCGTCGTAGGTCACGGCATCGGCATTCAGCACGAACGCCTGGCGCGTCACGCCATCGGCTTGCTGGGCGGGAGCGTCGCCGGCTGCCAGCGCGCCCCAGAGGACGATCGCGGCGACTGCGAGGCGTGGGAGGGGCACCACCGACCTTCTACCCCGACAGGGGCTCCGGTTCAAGCGGCCAGCGCTTCCAGCTCCTCCACATCGAGAACGGCCAGCTGGTCATCGACGAGTCGGACCAGCCGGTCGTCCAGCAGCGCCTGCAGACAGACGTAGGCATCCGCGATGGGCACGTCGGCCTGTGCGGCCAGCTCGGCG
The DNA here is from genome assembly GCA_030624945.1 of Deltaproteobacteria bacterium. Lineage (GTDB taxonomy): Bacteria > Myxococcota_A > UBA9160 > SZUA-336 > SZUA-336 > JAUXJB01. The sequence continues at coordinate 1,474 of JAUXJB010000060.1, forward strand.
AGTCTGCCGTTCACGGCGGCCGGCGTCTCGCCCGAGACGCGCGACTCGAGTATGGCCCGGACGAACAGCTTGGCGGCATTCGGGGCCTCCGGCTGCGGGGTGCGCCGCTCGCTGCGGCGGGGAGCCGGGCCTTCGGCAACCCGTGTCTGCCCGAGCTGATCCGCCAGATGCCGGATCAACCGGAAAGAGAACTCGTCGTTGTCGCGACAGAGCTCGTTCAGGAGGGGCATCCCGATCACCAGGACGTTGACGTCGCCCTCCGCCTCGGCTCGAAACGGATACGGTCTCCCGAGAATTGCGGCAGCCTCTCCGAAGATCTCGCCTTCCGAGACCAGCCGGGGGGCGTCGTCCTCGCTCGGATATACGCGCACGATCCCCGCCCGCACAACGAAGAGGGCGTCCGCGGGATCACCCGGCTGAACGATACACTCTCCGCTGGCAAACCAGCGTTCGATGTCCCTTGGCTTCATCCCCTCGCGCCCATTCGGGCCACCCCCGAGCCCAATCGACGCTTGTGCAGATCGGCTTGAGGAGGAGACGCCTCGCGTACCGATCCTAAGAGCCGTTTCTCGCCAGGAGCTCGTTCAGCTCCTCGCGGTCGTGGTAGCCGGGCGTCAGCCGCTCGACGATTCTGCCGTCCGGCCCCAGCAGTATGTGGTAGGGGAACTGCTCCGCGCCGTAGTCCATGGCCAGGTCCAGGTGCCCGACGGCCACCGGATAGAGCACGCCTCTCTCCGCCACCCAGTTCTCGAGGAACTCGCGCTTCTCCGTGTCGACCGAGATGGCCAGCACCTCCACACCGTTGTCCCGGTGGGTGGCGTAGAACGCGTTCAGCTCGGGGATCTCCCGGACACAGGGCGGACACCAGGTCGCCCAGAAGTCGATCAGCACCGTCTTGCCGCGCAGCCCCTGGAGCGTGACAACCCCGCCGGAGAGGAGTTCGAGCTCGAATTCGGGCGCCGGCTCCCCCTTGGGCGCAGGGGGTTCCGCCGAGCACGCCAGGCAGAAGGCGGCGATCCCGGCCACGATCCAAGCCCTTCTCACAGCAGCTGTCCCCCCGATCAAACCCCGAGATCTCAGCGAGACAGAGGATAGCCGACGGAGAGCCAGACGGGCCTAGTGTCCTGTTCCGGGAGTGCGCTCGCATTCTCGGCGGCCGATGCATCCGCGCTCGGGGCGTTGCGCTCGCTCGACTAATCTACGTATTCGCCTCGCTCACGCGCCTTGCGAGCCCGGCGCCACAGCCGCGATAATTGCGTCGGAACTCCCGGAACAGGACACTAGACCGATTCCTTCGTATCGAGGATGAGGGTGACGGGGCCATCGTTCACCAGATCGACCTCCATCTGGGCCCGAAAGCGCCCGGTGGCTACCGGGGCTCCCAGACGCTCGGCCTCGGCGATCAGGATCTCGATCAGACGCTCCGCCTCTTCCGGCGCGGCGGCGGAATTGTAGCTCGGACGACGGCCCTTCCGGCAATCGCCCAGCAGGGTGAACTGCGAGACGACACCGAGCGCCGCCCCGCAATCCAGTAGCGACCGGTTCATCTTCCCGGCCTCATCCGGAAAGACGCGCAGGTGGACGAGCTTGTCCGCCAGCCAGCGGGCTTGCTCGGGCCTGTCCCCCTTCGCCACCCCGACGAGCGCCAGCAGCCCCGACTTCATGGAGCCGACGCTCTCGCCGGCGACCCGGATCTCCGCCCGGCTGACGCGCTGGGCGACCGCTCTCACGGGGCGTCTTGCCGCGCGAAGCGACCCCGGTACACGGCCTCGCCCTCCGTTCGCTGCAGGACGATCTGGCAGATACGGGTTCCCGGGTGAATCCGGAGCGGTACGCCCGCGAGGTTGCTGAGCTCGAGCACCTGATGGTTGCTAACGCCCGGCTGCACGAAGCCGGAGCTCACGTGCACCGTGAGCCCGAAGCGAGCGATCCGGCTGCGCCCCTCGATCCAGGCGCAGATGTTCGGGGGAAACACCAGCCGCTCGCGGGTCACGCCGTGCACCGTTCGGCCGGGCTCGAGCACGTAGGGCTCGGTGAACGGGATCACCTCCGTCTCCATCGACGACTCCTCGGCGTCGGTCACGTCGACGGGCCCGTTCTGATTGGGGACGAGGATCCGGAGCTCGTTGCCCAGGTGGAGGTCGATCGAGGCCGCCCCGATCTGGCACTCGTCGAGCGGCTCGATGCGGAGTCGCCCCTGCTCGAGCTCGCGCAAGATCACATCCCGGGTCAGCACACTCATAACAGCTACGGTCAGCGTCGCGTTCGGTCTGCGCTTGTCAAGATGGCGCGCGCACGCATACGGTGTCTGCATGCACCCTTACCTCGCCCCCGCTCCCCCCCACCTCTTTGCGCACCGGGGTGCCAGCGGCGAGGCGCCGGAGAATACCCTCATCGCGTTCGAGCGCGCCTGGCAGGCGGGCGTGTCCTATCTCGAGACCGACTGTCACGCGACGAGCGATGGGGAGATCGTGCTCCAGCACGACGCCACGGTCGATCGCACGACAGACGGCGAGGGACCCGTCAGCGGCCATTCGTACGCGAAGCTCCAGCGACTGGACGCCGGCTACCGCTTCACGCCCGACGGCGGCGTCACATTTCCATTCCGGGGACAGGGGATCCGAATTCTGCGCCTGGCGGAGCTGATCACAACGTTCCCGGAGGCACGCATCAACCTGGAGATCAAGCAGGCAGACCCGGACATCGTGGAGGAGGTGGCTCGGATCATTCGCACGGCCGACGCGGCGAACCGCTTCCTGCTGACAGCGGAAGAAGACGCCATCATGGAGCGGATCCGAAACGCCTGTCCCGGGACCTCGCTGGGTACGTCGCGCAGAGGCGTCGTGGAATTCTTCGAGGCGCTGCGCGAAGGACGCATCGCGACGTATCGGCCGGCGGGCCAGGCCCTCCAGATTCCGCGCAGCGTCTTCGGGGAGGATCTCATCACGCCCGCCTCCATCGAGGCCGCCCACTCACTGGGCCTGCGCGTCCATGTCTGGACCGTCAACGAGCCGACCGAGATGCGGGAGCTGCTCGATCTCGGCGTGGACGGCTTGATGTCGGACTTTCCGGCCAGGCTCGTTCGCGAGGCTACGAGCTGATCCGGTCGCGAGCCCAGGCGGCCGCCCCCGCCAGCACGGGGTCCGAATCCCCGGTGTAGCGCTCGATGGCAGGCAGGAGCTCGGGATCGCGCAGGTTGCCCGCCGCGATCAGCGCGTTGCGCCGCAGCCCGCGCAGCTTCGCTCGCTTCATCGCAGACCGACGCAGGCGCGCCCTGAGCGCGGTGTCGTCGAGGATGAGGAGGTCCCGCAGCGATGGCGCGTACCAGTCCGGGCGAGGCTCGAAGCGCTCGTCCGTCGCGAGTGGACGGCCGCTGCGCTGGTTCCACGGGCAGACTTCCTGGCACAGGTCGCAGCCGAAGAGGTGATCGCCCACGCCTTCCCGCAGGTCCACCGGCAGCGGCCCCCGAAGCTCGATGGTCAGATACGAGATACAGCGCCGCGAATCCAGCACCCGCGGCTCGGGGAAGGCCCCGGTCGGGCATACGTCGAGACAGGCGCGGCAGGTGCCGCAGTGGTCGAGCGCCGGTCGGTCCACGGCGATGGTGAGATCTGTCAGCACGACACCCAGGAACAGGTACGAGCCTAGCTCCGGATCGATCACACACGAGTTCTTGCCGATCCACCCCACGCCCGCCCGCTCCGCCAGCAAGCGCTCGGGAATCGGTCCGGTATCGACATAACGGCGAAAGCCCGCCTCGGGAAACAGGGCCTGCAGGGCGGAGACCAACGCATCGAGCCGTTCTCCGACAACGGCGTGGTAGTCGTCGCCCCAGGCGTAGCGCGAGACCCAGCCCGTCCCGGGCTCGCGTGGCTGCCTCGAATCCGGCGGGCCCGTGTCATAGGGCACCGCAACGACGATGACGGAGCGCGCGCCCGGGAGAACCCGGGTCAGGTCCTCGCGCTCGTCCAGGCGGCGCTCGATGTAGTCCATCTCCCCGGCGTAGCCTCGCGCGACCCACTCCCGCACCCGCGCCATCTCCGGATACCGCTCGACCCGGGCAACTCCCAGGCGCGGGATTCCGAGCTCGCGACCGAGACGATCGAGTCGTGCGCGCAGCTCGAGGGAGCTCTGATCGATGGCCGGTTCGTGCATTGCTACGCTCGAGTGTCACCGTAGCCGGTGGCGCGAGCTCCTTCGAGCGACGCGGCTCGCGACAGCTGGCAGCTCGGCCCACTCCGGAAGCTGGCGCCGTACGAAATATGACCGAGGATTCCAGGATGGGTCGCAGCTCGAGCAACACCCGCACGCCCGCCAAAGTCTTGGAACGGACGAACGGCGGCCCGCTCACCGGGATGTTCACCGACGGATCGTGCGAGGGGAATCCCGGGCCCGGTGGTTGGGCGTTCGTCTGGGTGGAGAACGATCGAATCATCGCCGAGGAACACGGCACCGACCCCGACACCACCAACAACAGGATGGAGCTCCGGGCGTTGATCGAGGCGTACCGGCGCCTGCCCCCCGATGCGTCCGTCACGGTCTACTCGGACAGCGAGCTCTGCGTGAAGACCATGAACGAGTGGGCGTCGGGCTGGGAGCGGCGCGGTTGGCGCCGGAAGGGCGGACCGATCAAGAACCTGGATCTCGTGCAGGAGCTGTACGCGCTGGTCCACTCCCGCGAGGTCGTGGAGCTGCGCTGGATCCGGGCGCACTCCGGCTCCCGCTGGAACGAGTACGTGGACGCACTGGCCTCGGGCTTCATGCGCGAGGGGACCGACCGCTAGAGCAAGCTGCGCGGAAGCGCCGCGCGCAGCGAATGCCGCAGGCGTGAGCGAAGGTGGACTGCGTAGCAGTGCGCGAAGCGAGCGCGGCCGCCCGCGCACCAGGTACCACAAGGACCCCCACCGGGTAGGCCCTACGTGCTGCTCCGCACGCCGGTGTGGTAAAACCGGCCCCGGGAGGAACCCATGGACCTTGGCGTACTGCTCGTGGAGTCCAACGCCTTTCTGACGAATCTCGCGATTCTGATCGGCCGGGTTTTCATCGGGGTCTGCTTCATCACCCACGCGCTGGGCAAGCTCGGCGTGGTCGGCTCCGGGAACATGCAGGGCTTCGTCGAGTGGCTGCAGAGCCTCGGGGTGCCGATGGCGCCCATTCAGGCGCGCGTGGCCATGCTGTCGGAGCTGATCGGTGGCAGCCTGCTCACGGTCGGGCTCTTCACGCGCCCGGCCTGCGCGCTCTTGATCGCGACGATGATCGTGGCCGGGCGGATCGGGCACAGGGGTGGGGGCTACCTGATCACCAACGAGCCTCAGGGCGCGGAGTACACGATCAACCTCGCCGCGATCTGCTTCGTGTTTGCTCTCCTGGGCCCCGGGGTCGTCTCGCTGGACGCGCTCATCTTCTGAACCCCCTCGGGGCGCCGGCCCTTTCCACGCAGCCAGCCCGACCCGGGTGGCCCGTTCGAAGCTCGCTTGTGACCGCTCTCCGCGCGCAAGTCGTTGCCGATTAAAGTAGCGTCCGAAAGATCTCTCAGAAATAACTGAAAACAAAAAGAAATTCAGTTACTTCCAGACGCAAACCGCGGCTCTCTGAGCGCTCCGACGCTGGACGAGAGGCGCGACCAACGGTATATGAGGGGCGCCATGGCTGCCCCCGCTGAGACCCCCCTCCGCCCCACCGGGCTTTCCGAGTCTCCGAACCGCCGCGTCGCGCTGCCCGAAGTCGACGCCTCCAATGATTCCGAGTACTGCCTCGTGGCCCATGAGGGTACTTGGCAACAGATCCGCCTGAGGGAGGATTCCCTGCTCTGGGAGTGGCCGGGCGTCTACGAGTACCTCGTGGGAGATCTCCTGGGCGGCGATGCCGCGCGCACGATCTGCGCGCTTCTCAAGGATCAGATCGAGGGGGCGGGCGCGCAGGTCGAACGGCTGCGCGTGCTGAACATGGGAGCCGGCAACGGCTGGGTGGGTGGCGAGCTCGCCGACATCGGCGCCGGCTGGATCTTCGGCGTGGACCGCTATCCCGTGGCCGCGGCCGCGGCAGAACGCGACAACCCCGGGGTCTACGACGAGTACATGGTCATGGATCTCCGCCGGCTCAGCGAGGCCCAGCGCGACCGCCTGATGCACTTCGACTTCAGCTGCCTGGCATGCGTCGAGCCGCTGGGGACCGATGAACCCGCCCCGAGTGCCTTTACCGAGGCCTTCAACGTGCTCGCCCCCGATGGCTGGCTCGCCTTCCACGTACCCGAGGAGGCGCTGCAGGGCGAGCGCGACTCCCGATTCGCCAGGCTGATCCGACAGATGGTCGAGAGCGGGGCGATCTCCCTGCTCGCGCAGGAGCGCTACCGGCACCGCTACACGACGCAGGGAGATCCCCTCGTCCACGTGGCCTTCATCGGGCGCAAACAGCGCGACTTCGATCCCTCGGAGAAGCGCAGTCCGCCGAGAAATCGCGGCCGGGAGCCGGGGCTGCTCTCTGCGCTATAGCCGCAGGTGCTGGTACAGCCGGCCGCGCGTGAATCCCAGACGCGCGTAGTAAGACCGGGTGCCGATCGCGGAGATGACGGCGAGATCCCTGTAGCCCGCGCCCCTGGCGAGCTCCGCCGCGCGGGCGACGAGACGGCGACCAAAACCCCTGTGCTGCGAGCGTGCGCCCGCGGGCTCGCCGATCCCGGCCACCTCCCCGTAGACGTGGACCTCCCGGATCATCGCGCGGCCGACTAGCGCCTCCGTGAGGGCGTCTCCGGACGCGGCGCCGTCTTCCGGAGCGCTCGGAGGTCCCGGAAGCGGTGGTTCTGGAAGCAGGAGTCGCAAGAAGCCG
>JAUXJB010000038.1 GCA_030624945.1 Deltaproteobacteria bacterium
AGCTTCTGGAGACCGTCAAGCCCGATGCGGAGGTGATGGAAGCCTGTCGAGAGCTGAAGAGGTCGGGGTACGTTCTCGCACTCGACGACTACGTCGATGATCCGGACTACGAGCCTCTAGTTGAGCTGGCCGATTTCCTCAAGGTCGACTTCCTGACGACGGGCCCGGACGAGCGCCGGCAACTCGCCGAGCGTTACGGCTCGTGCATCGAACTGCTCGCGGAGAAGATAGAGACGCTAGAGGATTTCCGTGAGGGGGAGCGGCTCGGATACAAGTACTTTCAGGGCTATTACTTCTGCAAGCCGGAGATGATATCGCGGCGCGAGATTCCGGCCTTCAAGCTGAACTACCTGCGACTCATCCAGGAGGTCTCGCGTCCCGAGCTCGACTTCCACAGGCTGGAGGAGATCATCAAGGGAGACGTGTCGCTCTCCGTCCGACTCCTGCGTCTGCTCAACTCGGCGGCCTTCGGCTACAAAGGTCGGGTTCGATCGGTCCGGGGCGCGCTCACGCTTCTGGGCGAGCAGTCGGTCAAGAAGTGGGCGACCATGCTCGCCATCGGCGAGCTGGGAGAGGACAAGCCTCCGGAGCTGGTCGTGACTTGCCTGGTGCGCGCGCGGATGTGCGAGCTTCTGGCCCCCGGGACAGGACTGGCCAGCCACGATCACGATCTGTTCCTGGTGGGATTGCTCTCCCTGGTAGACGTCCTGGTCGGTCGTCCCCTGGCCGAGCTGGTGGATGAGATGGCTCTGTCCGCGGACATCCGGGCCGGCGTGCTGGAACGCGATTCCCGCCTCGGGCGCGTCCGCTCCCTGGTGATCGCCCACGAGCGGGGCGATTGGGAGCAGGTCTCGTCGCTCGCGCGGAGTCTCGGGCTTTCCGAGGACTCCATCCCTGCGCTGTACAAGGGCGCCGTGGAGTGGCAGCAGCAGGTTTCTGGCGCGTAGCCCACCCGTGTAAGATGTGGGAATGGCCACCAGTGACGTGGATCGGCAACGCGCGAAGAACATCTGGGAGGCGTTCCTGCGCAAGGCGCCTGCGGTTGCCAAGGCGGCCCGACTGGAGGTCGATCCGAAGCTGAGCTTCGGCGACATCGGGGGCCTCGATTCGGCCAAGGAGGAGGTGCTCACCTACGCCTGTGCAGCCACCGATCCCGACGTGTACGAGCGCTGGGGGACGTTCCCGCCACCGGCGCTGATCTTCGTAGGCCCGGCGAGCTGCGGCAAGACGTTGCTGGCGGAGGGTCTCTCGACGCACACGGGGATGCCGTTCCTGGAGATCAGCGTGCCACGGCTCGTCCTCCAGGTACTGCACGCGCCGCAGATGGTCGGGGAGCTCCTCGAGCGCTGGGGGGCCACGCTCGAGGAGATGCCGCCGACGACCGTCTTCTTCGAGGAGCTGGAGTTCATGCAGTCCGCCGCGCTGGGCGGGCGCCGTCCCGATCTTCCTCTGGGCCCCGTGATGGACTTTCTCCTGGAGCTGGTCGATCGGGCGATCGCCACGGATGGGACGCTGGTGGTCGGCTCCACCAGCCAGCCCGATGCGATTCGACCGGCGCTGCTGGCGACCGGTCGCTTCGAGCGGGTGGTCGAGGTCACACCGCTCGTCCCCGACGATATCGCCGCAGCCCTGCGCGTTCACGCCACGGCGGCGGAGAAGCGCGCCGGGCGGACGCTGTTCAGGGATGTCGACTGGATCGAGGTGGCCCGGCAGAATAAGGCCCTCTCGATCGGCGAGTGGATCCGACTGCTGCACGCGGTCCTGCGCGCGAAAGCCCGCTGCGAGGCGGCCAACGAGCCGAGCGACTACGTCGTGACCGCCGATCTGATCGGAGAGGTCGAGCGGGCCAAGCGCGCGACGACCCAGCTGCCCCCACCTTCGGGCCGCTACCTCTAGCGGGTTTCGCGCAGAAGGCCCCGGTGTACCTGTGCCGGGACAGCCGCGGGCGATGGGCTATCGTACTCGCGTCTTCGAGAGCCATCTCGATCGGGAGGACGGGAGTGGCCGATTTTTCAAGGGTGAAGGACCTGCTGGAGCGCCAGCGGCCCGGGGGGGAGGTCGCGGTTCGCGGCTGGCTGCGCAGCGCGCGTCACTCGAAGGACGTCTCGTTCCTGGACCTCTCCGATGGATCCTGTCTCGCCGGGATTCAGGTCGTCGTGCCTCGGGACCTCGTGGATCACGCAGCCGAGCTGCGGAAGCTCGGGACGGGCAGCGCGGTCGAGGTGAGGGGCGAGCTCGTGGCCTCGCCCGCGCGGGGCCAGAGTCTCGAGATTCAGGCGGGCGCGGTCGAGCTCGTCGGTGACGTCGCGGAGGACTATCCGCTCCAGAAGAAGCGCCACAGCTTCGAGTTCTTGCGAACCATCTCGCACCTGCGGCCGCGCACCAACACGATCGGGGCGGTCCTGCGCGTGCGGAACTGCGCGGCGCGGGCCATCCACCGCTTCTTCCAGGACAGGGGCTTCGTCTACCTGCAGACCCCGATCATCACCGAGTCGGATTGCGAGGGTGCGGGCGAGCTGTTCCGGGTCTCCACGCTCGATCCCTCCAAGCCGCCCCGCGACGCGCAGGGGGAGGTAGATTTCTCGCAGGACTTCTTCGGGAAGCAGGCCTACCTCACGGTCTCCGGTCAGCTCGAAGCGGAGATCGCCGCACTTGCCCTCACGAACGTGTACACCTTCGGTCCGACGTTCCGGGCGGAGAACTCGAACACGAGCCGACACCTGGCCGAGTTCTGGATGATCGAGCCCGAGATGGCCTTCTGCGATCTCGCGGGACAGATGGATCTCACGGAGGAGTTCCTCAAGGAGATCTTCCAGACCATGCTCGACGAGTGCACCGAGGACCTGGAGTTCTTCAACAAGCGCATCGACAAGACCGTCCTCGCGACGCTGGAGCACATCGTCGAGAGCCCGTTCGAGCGGATCGACTACACGGAGGCCGTCGCGGTGCTCGAGAAGTGCGGCCGCGACTTCGAGTACCCGGTGCGCTGGGGACTGCACCTGCAGAGCGAGCACGAGCGGTACCTGACAGAGGTACACATAGGCCGGCCCCTGATCGTCACCGACTACCCGCGAGCGATCAAGCCGTTCTACATGTACGTGAACGACGATGGGAAGACGGTTCGCGCCATGGATGTGCTGGTGCCGAAGATCGGTGAGATCGTTGGCGGATCGCAGCGCGAGCACCGCCTCGAGGAGCTCGACATCCGGCTCGAGGAGTGCGGTCTGGCCCCGCGGGACTACTGGTGGTACCGGGATCTCCGTCGGCACGGCAGCGTGCCCCACTCGGGCTTCGGCCTGGGTTTCGAGCGCCTGGTCCAGTTCGCAACCGGGATGGAGAACATCCGCGACGTCATCCCCTTCCCCAGGGTCCCCGGCTTTGCCGAGTTCTAGTCGATCTCGAGGAGCGGCTGCGGCCTGTCTCTGGTGAGGTCCGCGTAGAAGTCGTTTCCCTGGGAGTCGATGATGGTGAACGCGGGAAAGTCCTCGACCTCGATGCGCCAGATGGCCTCCATGCCGAGATCCTCGTACTCGAGCACCTCGACCTTCTTGATGCTGTGCTCCGCGAGGCGCGCGGCGGGGCCTCCGATGGATCCGAGGTAGAAGCCTCCGTGGCGCCTGCAGGCGTCGCGCACCTGCGCGGAGCGGTTCCCCTTGGCGAGCATCACCATGCTTCCGCCGTGGCTCTGGAACAGATCCACGTAGGAGTCCATGCGCCCGGCGGTCGTCGGTCCGAACGAGCCCGAGGCGAAGCCTTCCGGGCGCTTCGCGGGGCCGGCGTAGTAGACCATGTGGTCCTTGAAGTACTGGGGCAGACCCTCGCCGGCGTCCAGTCGCTCCTTGAGCCTCGCGTGTGCGATGTCGCGCGCGACCACCATCGGCCCGCTTAGCGACAAGCGCGTCGCGACGGGATGCTGCGCGAGCGCCGCGAGGATCTCGCTCATCGGTCGGTTCAGATCGACCTCCACCACCTCATCGCCGAGCTCGGCATCCGTGACCTCGGGCAGGTACTTGGCGGGATTGGTCTCGAGCTGCTCCAGGAACAGACCCTCCTGGGAGATCTTGCCCAGGATCTGGCGATCCGCGGAGCACGACACGCCGAGCCCGATCGGGCAAGACGCGCCGTGGCGCGGGAGCCGGATGACTCGGACGTCGTGGGCGAAGTACTTTCCGCCGAACTGAGCGCCGATCCCGATCTCGTTGCAGAGCTTGTAGATCTTCTCTTCCAGGTCGGGGTCGCGGAAGCCCCTCCCGCCCTCGTTGCCCGAGGTCGGGAGACCGTCGAGGGAGTGGGTGCTGGCGAGCTTCACCGTCTTGAGTGTCATCTCGGCGGACGTCCCGCCGATCACGAGCGCGATGTGGTAGGGCGGACAGGCCGAAGTGCCGAGCGTCCCCAGCTTCTCGTTCACGAAGCGCAGCAGGGACTCGGGATTGAGGAGCGCCTTTGTCTCCTGGTAGAGGAAGCTCTTGTTCGCGGAGCCCCCTCCTTTGGCGATGAAGAGAAAGCGGTACTCGTTCCCCGGCTCGGCGAAGATGTCGATCTGGGCGGGCAGGTTCGTGCCGGTGTTCTTCTCGTTGTACATGTCCAGCGGTGCCATCTGCGAGAAGCGCAGGTTTTTCTCCTGATAGGCCCGGTAGATGCCCAGCGAGAGCAATTCCGCGTCGTCGCTGAACGTGAACACGCCCTCGCCCTTGTGGCCGATGACGATGGAAGTCCCGGTGTCCTGGCAGCCCGGGAGCACGCCCGCCGCTGCGATGTTCGCGTTCTTGAGCAGCTCGAGTGCGACGAACCGGTCGTTCCGGGAAGCCTCGGGATCTTCGAGGATCTTGGCGAGCTGGGAGAGGTGGCTTGCACGCAGCAGGTGCGCGACGTCCACCATCGCCTCGCGCGCCAGGAGCGAGAGCGCTTCGGGCTCGACCTTGAGGATCTCGCGTCCCTCGAACCGGGCCGTCGAGACGTAGTCCGAGGTCAGCTTGCGGTACGGGGTGGCATCGGGCTCGAGCTCGAAGATCGGCTGGTATCGGAACTCTGGCATGGCCGCCGTCCTTTCGGAGGGAATATAGCAGCTCGTCCGTCCGCCCCATCCGGTCGATCTGGCCGCAGCGTGGGATCTTTTGATGGGGCCGGTGCCGTAGCAACAGATTTCCGATTTCCAAGGCAGATTTCGAGAAATGGCTATCCTCAGATATGCACTTTTGACGATTTCCACAGCCTACTTTTGAATATCTCTCACCCGGATCTCGGATATTTGCAAACAAGAGGCTATTTTCCTTGAAATGGGTATCTCCGATCGGATAGAATCCGGGACCTTTTGACCCGGATGCCCTTTTTGGGGGCTTTGGAGAGCGTAGTGGAAGCGAAGGTCCCCACAGGAGCCGAAAGATTGGTCCAGTGCCTGGAGAGGGAAGGTGTGGAGTACATCTTCGGCCTCTCGGGAGGGGCGGCGATGCCCATCTTCGACGCCCTGGTTGACTCGAAGATCCGGCTTATCCTGACCCGGCACGAGCAGGGGGCGACCCACATGGCGGACGGCTACGCGCGCGCGACGGGCCGCCCGGGCGTCGTTCTCGTGACCTCCGGTCCCGGCGCGACCAATACCGTGACGGGCCTGCTCACCGCCCTCATGGACTCGGTGCCCGTGATCGTGATCTGCGGGCAGGTCATCGCGCCGAACCTCGGGACCGACGCCTTCCAGGAGGCGGACGTCACGGGGATCACCTATCCGGTCGTGAAGCACTCCTATCTGGTGAAGAACGCCCCCGACATCCCGCAGATCGTGCGCGAGGCGTTCTACCTGGCGACCACCGGGCGGCCCGGACCGGTCGTCATCGATGTCCCCAAGGACCTGAGCCAGGGCCCCTGCGAGGCGCCCTTTACGGACGAGGTCGACCTGCCCGGCTACAAGATCCCGCTGCGCGGCGACCCCGCGGCGATCGAGGAGGCGGCCGGCTACCTCATGAAGTCACGGCGGCCCGTCCTCTACGTGGGACACGGGGCGGTGATCTCGGGAGCGGGCAAGGCCATCATGAGCCTCGCCGAGAAGCTGCGCGCCCCGATCGTGAACACCTTGCTCGGGAAGGGTGCGACGGACGAGACCCACCCGCTGCACCTCGGCATGCTCGGGATGCACGGCACGGCCTACGCGAACAAGGCCGTGACCGACTGCGATCTGATCCTGGCGATCGGGGCCCGCTGGGACGATCGGGTCACAGGGAAGGTGGAGACCTTCTGTTCGGACGCGGTCAAGATTCACGTCGACATCGATCCCGCGGAGTTCAACAAGGTCATCCACCCCGATGTGTGCATCGAGGGCGATGCGCGACTGGTCGTCGAGGACCTCATCCCACAGGTCGATGTCCTCGATACCGCAGAGTGGCTCGAGCGCTGCAACAAGTGGCGCAAGCAGTACCCGCTCAAGTACCCGAAGCAGGGCGGTCTGCGTGCTCAGCACGTGCTGGATCGGCTGAACGCGATCACGAGGGGCGAGGCGATCGTCGTCGCAGACGTCGGACAGCATCAAATGTGGGCCGCCCAGTTCTGCAAGACCCGGGCAAACCGCCACTGGCTCACGACCGGAGGCGCGGGCACCATGGGCTACGGATTCCCCGCGGCGATCGGGGCGAAGTTCGGTCAGCCCGACAAGAAGGTCTGGGCTGTCGTGGGCGATGGGGGCTTCCAGATGACGCAGGCCGAGCTAGCGACCGCGCAGGTCCACGACCTCGCCGTGAAGTGCCTGGTCGTCAACAACAACTATCTGGGGATGGTGCGCCAGTGGCAGGAGCTCTTCTTCAATAACCGTCTGTCCGGCGTCGATCTCGAGGGCAATCCGGATTTCGTGAAGCTGGCCCGGGCCTACGGGCTGAAGGCCCTCCGGATCCGACGTCCTGCGGACATCGACAGGATTCTCACGGAAGCCCACGAGTACGACGAGGGACCGGTTCTGGTCGTCGCGGAGGTCGTCAAGGGGGACAACGTGTTTCCCATGATCCCCGGTGGTGCATCGATCGCCGACATGCTGATCGAGCCTCCCAAGGGGAAGCTCGAGAAGCCGGTGGGGAGTGCATGAACATGGAAGCGCTGCCCATCACTCAGCCCGCTCACACCATCTCGCTCTTCGTCAACAACAAGCCCGGAGTCCTCTCGCGGGTAGCGATGACCTTTGCGCGTCGCGCCTTCAACATCGAGAGCCTGGTCGTCAGTCCGGCCGTGGAGGGCCGCTACTCGCGGATGACGATCGCCGCTTCGGGCTCCGTGGAGACGCTGGAGCAAGTTGTGAAGCAGCTGGCGAAGCTTGTCGACGTGGTACACGCGATCGATCACACTGGAGAAGACGCACACGAGACGGAGATCGCGCTCGTCAAGCTGGAGTGCGCGCTCGATCAGCGCACCCAGATCCTGCAGATCGCCGAGCACTACAAGGCCAAGGTCGTCGACTACGGAACGGATTCGCTGATTCTGCAGGTCTACGGCGGGAGCGAGAAGATCGACGCTTTTATCGGCCTGTTGCGTCCCTTCGGTATCACGGAGCTCGTTCGCTCTGGGAAGCTGCTCATGGCACGAGGGCGCCAGATCACCTGATCCGCGCACCGAACTCGGCTAGACTTCTCCGCGGGGAGGGGGCGATGCCCGGAAAGTACTTCGAAGAGTTCGAGGTGGGCGAGGTCTTCGAACACGTTCCCAGCCGTACGGTGACGGAGGCGGACAACCTGCTCTTCACCGCGCTCACGATGAATCCCCAGCCTCTTCACCTCGACGCGGAGTTCGCGAAAGATAGTCCGTTCGGTGAACGTCTCGTGAACAGCATCTTCACGCTGGGGCTGATTGTGGGGCTCTCGGTCTGGGACACCACGCTGGGGACGACGGTCGGGAATCTGGGCTTCGAGAGCGTCGAGTTTCCCAAACCGGTGCGGATAGGCGACACGATCACCGCGGTGACCGAGGTTCTGAGCAAACGCGAGTCGAAGTCCCGCCCGGAGTGGGGGATCGTCACCTTCGAGCATCGCGGGCTGAACCAGCGCGGAGAGCTCGTGGCGCGGTGCACGCGCGCCGCCATGATGCTCCGCAAGACCTGATGTCTGTGCCCAAGCCGCGCCGCTCGGTCCACTTCGTTCCCGGCGCGAACGAGAAGATGTTTCGGAAGGCGCTCGGACTGCCGGCGGATGCACTGATCCTCGATCTCGAGGACGCGGTTACGCCGGACAACAAGGACTCCGCGCGCGAGACCGTTCGGGCCTGGCTCGCCGAAGGTGACTGCGGCGGAAAGGAACGCCTGGTGCGAATGAATCCGCTGGAGACACCCTGGGGTGTGGCGGATCTCGAGGTCACCATGAGGGCGCGCCCCGACGGCTACGTGGTCCCCAAGGCCCGCAACCGTGAGGACTTGCTCCGAATCGATGAGATCCTCGGCCGCGCCGAAGCCGAGCTCGGTTATCCACCCGGAGAGGTGAAGCTCGTGGTCATCGCCACCGAGACGCCGGACGGGCTGTTCAATATCCGCGAACTCGCCGAGGCGCCGCGGGTCGATGGCTTGACCTGGGGTGCGGAGGATCTCTCAGCGGCGATCGGCGCCCGGCGCAATCGCGACGATGCCGGCGAGCTGCTCGAGATCTTTCGGCTTGCGCGGCACATGACGTTGCTCGCAGCCTGCTCAGCGGGAGTTCAGCCGATCGACGGCGTCTTCGTCGACATCCGCGACACTCCGGGGCTGGAGAGGGAATGTCGGGATGCCGCGCAGATGGGATTCACCGGCAAGCTCACGATTCATCCCGGTCAGATCGACGCCGTGAACGAGGCCTTCCGCCCGTCTCCCGACGAGGTCGCCGAGAGCCGGGAGCTGCTCGTCGCCTTCGAGGAGCACCAGCGCGCCGGGGAGATGGCCTTTGCGTTCAAGGGCAATATGGTCGACGCGGCGCACCTGGCGCGCGCTCGCACGATCCTGGACCGCGCGCGCGCGGTCGACTCCACCCGACGCTGAGGCCTACAGCGTCTTGGTCTCGGGTTCCGCAGTGGGAGCCGGTGTGCGGCGCTGGAGGCCCTTCTTCTTGATCATCTCGAGCAGGGTCGTGCGGTTCAGGCCCAGGAGCTGTGCAGCCTTGCTCTTGTTCCACTTGGTGTGGTCTAGCGCCTGTCGGATGATGTCGGATTCGAAGCGACCCACGACCTTCTGGAACGAGAGGCCAGATTCCGGTACGCGGGGCGCCTGAACCAGATCCGCGCTCGGCGCGTCCTGAAGCAGCGGCGGGAGATCCTCGACATCGATCCAGTCCCCGCTGCAGAGTATGGCCATGCGCTCGACCAGGCTCTCCAGCTCGCGCACGTTCCCCGGCCACTTGTAGGCGCAAAGCTTCTGCATGGCCTCGGGCGTGAAGCCCTGGAGATGGTGACCTTCTCCCTCCCGGATGCTTCTGATGAAGTGGTCCACGAGGAGTGGGATGTCGTCGTGCCGATCCCGGAGCGGTGGCAGCTCGATCGGCACGACGTTGAGCCTGTAGAAGAGGTCGTCCCGAAAACGCCCCTCCCGAATGGCTTCCGGGAGGTCCTGGTTCGTGGCGGCGATGGTGCGCGCATCGCACCTCTCGGTGATCGAGGAGCCGACCCGCTCGTAGGTCCCGTCCTGGAGGATGCGCAGCAGCTTCACCTGCAGGTTGGGACTCATGTGTCCGATCTCGTCCAGAAAGATCGTACCGCCGTTCGCGACGGCGAAGCGCCCGTCGCGGTGTCGGTCCGCGCTGGTGAAGGCCCCGCGGACATGGCCGAAGAGCTCGGATTCGAGCAGCGTCTCGGGAATCGCGCCACAGTTCACGGCGACGTAATTCGCGTTCGACCGGCGGCTGTGGAAGTGGATCGCGCGAGCGACGAGTTCCTTTCCGGTACCGCTCTCGCCTAGGATCAGCACGGTCGCGTCGGAGCCCGCAACGCGCTTCACCATCTCGAGGGAGCGCCGCAGCGTGTCGCTCTTGCCGACGATGCTCTCGAGTCCCCGGATCGCGTCAGGGGCGTGGGCAGCGGCGGGTTTGTTTCGTGCGGCGCCGCTGCGCTCGACCGCCACCCGGATCACGTACTCCAGGGTCGCTCTGCTCTTGTCGAAGGGCTTCTCCAGAAACCAGAATGCGCCCGCGCGCAGCGCTTCGGTCGAGCGTTGGTGTCCTCCGAAGGCCGTCATGGCCACGCAAGGCAGCTCGGAGTCGAGCGCGGAGATCCGACGGATCAGCTCGATCCCGTCGACGCCCGGCATCTTGAGGTCCGTCAGGACGACATCTATCCCGCCTGCGGCCACGATCTCCAGCGCTTCGGCGGCGCCGGGGGCCGTCGAAACGGTGCAGCCAATCCTCCTCAGGACGCGCTCGAGAGAGCGGCGGCACAGCGCCTCGTCCTCGACCACGAGTATGTGGGCTGAGAGGACCGTGGGGTCTTCACTGCTCATGCGTACGC
>JAUXJB010000151.1 GCA_030624945.1 Deltaproteobacteria bacterium
CTGGTGAACTTCGTCGTGCCGGATGGTGAGTGCCTCAAGCGCGCGCTGGAGATCGCGGACCGGCTCGCCTCGGGGCCTGGCCGGGCGATCTCCGCCTCGAAGGTACCCATCAACAAGTACATCAAGTTCGTGTCCAACATGGTGCTGCCGCTCTCGTTGGAGCTCGAGATGGCGGCCGGGCGGACGGAAGACGCACGCGAGGCTCAGCAGTCCTTCCGCGAGAAGCGCGAGCCTCGCTTTTCGGGCCGGTAGCCGAGGGACCCGCTGCCCGCAGTTCTCACCAGGTGGGCTAGGACTGCCGATACCAGGCGACGCCCTCGTCGTCCTCTTCGCAGACCAGGTCCCCTCGGCGCTCAGCGTAGTGGAGGTGGGCGATGCTCTCGCCCGTGGCGGCGAAGTACGTGTGGTCCTGAGGCCCGACCTTGCTCTTGAAGAGCGCCGAGAACACGTCGACGGCGCGCTTGGGCTCGCGGCAGGTGTCGTAGAGCTGAGATAACGCGTTCTCGTGGAACTCGATCAGCTCCGTCAGCCGCAGATGCAGGCCGTGGTAGATATCCTGATGGGCCGGAAGCACGAGCAGGTCGTCGGGCAGTCGCTCTCGGAGCTGTGCGCAGGATGCGAGCCAGTCCGCGAGAGGATTCGCGCGCGGCTCGTACGGCTGAACGCTCACGTTGGGCGTGATCCTCGGCAGAACCTGATCTCCTCCGATCATCACCTTGAGCTCCGGGCAATGGAGGCACACGTGCTCCGGTGCGTGGCCCCGCCCGATGGCGACCCGCCACTCGCGCCCTCCGATCTCGAGCTGCTCCTCGTCCACGACGCGCCGGTAGCCGGCCGGCAGGGGCCAGCTTCCGCCGCCGAATCGCCCGAAGCGGGCTCCGTATTCGTCGAGCTGCTTCTGCGTGAACCCCGCGCGTCTGTAGAACCGGATCGCGTCGTCCGGCACGTCGGAGGGGCGGTCGCTCGCCATGACCTTGCACATGAAGAAGTCGGCGCGGCTCATCCACAGCTCCGCGCCCCAGCGATTCGTCAGGAACCCGGCGAGTCCACTGTGGTCGTTGTGGAGGTGGGTGACGATGACGCGTGTGATCGGCTTTCCCTCGAGGTGCTTCTCGAAGATGACCTCCCACCAGCGGATGATGTCCTCGATCTTCATGCCGGTGTCGACGACGGTCCAGCCGTTTCCATCCCGGAGAAGCCAGAGGTTGATGTGATCAAGGCGGCCCGGCATGGGCATGCGCAGCCAGTTCACGCCTTCGGCAAGCTCGACGATCTCGCCGGGCGAGGGGATCGAGTCCTTGTGCGGGTATTCCAGGGTAGCCATGCGCGGCACAGCCTACAGATATTGGTCCACCCTCGCTACTTCTCGCGCGGCCGCATGATTGCAGAGGATCAGGTCTGTGCCGAGGCCGACGGCCTCTCTAGGCGAAGCGATCGGGAGAGAACGGGCGCAGGTCGAGAGAGGTCGGCTCGTCGCTGACGAGCTGAGCTACGAGCTCTCCCGTGATGGGACCCTGCGCCATCCCTTTCATCCCGTGTCCCGTGGCGATGATCAGTCCGCGTGTGCCGCCGGGTCGTCCGATGATGGGAAGGTCGTCGGGCGTGAGCGGTCGCAGACCGCGCCAGATCTCGACCTGCTCGCCGAGCGATAGATCCGGCAGGTATGTGCGCGTCGCGCGCTCGATCGCGCGGACGCGCTGCATGCTCACGCTGAGGTCGAGCCCCGCGAGCTCGAGCGTGCCCGCCATGCGCAGATTGCTTCCCATGGGCGTGACGCCGACCTTGGCCTCGCCGAGCATCACGGGGATCTCCCCGAACGCCTCGGGGCGGGGCACGGTGATGCTGTAGCCCTTGGCCGGCTGCACAGGCAGCCGCAGGCGGAGAGGGCGCACGAGCCGCGTGCTCCAGGCGCCGGTGGCCAGCACGAGGTCCTCGCACGTGAACTCTCCGCGCGATGTCGTGACGCGGGTCGGGTGAGCGCGGCGCCATTCGATCTCCAGCACCTCGGTCTCGGTGTGCAGGGCCGCGCCTCGACGCCGCGCCTCCTCCGCAAGCCCGCGCACGAAGTCCCCCGGAGTGATGTGCGCGTCGTCCGGCAGGTGGATGCCGCCGGCGAGCTTCGGGCTCAGCGCCGGCACCCTGTCTCGGAGCTCCTCGGGCCCCAGTTTCTGCCCACGGCCACCGAGCTCGGCGAGAATCGCGAGCTCCTCTACGGCCGCAGCGAGCCCCGCTCGCGTGTGGAACGCGAGGAACAGACCCCGTTGCGCGAATCCGAACTCGAGTCCCGGCAGCGCGGCGAGCTTCGCGTATCGTTCGAGGCTTGCGAGACTGAGCTCGCGCCGCAGCCGGTAGCTCTCGAGCATCGTCGCGCGATCGCACGCGGTCCAGAAGCGCCAGAGCCAGTGCACGAGCTCGAGGCTCGGCCGCGGCTTGATGTAGAAGGGGCTCTTCGGGTCGGTAAGCCAGTCGAATGCCTGGCGAATCACGCCCGGAGCGGGTAGCGGCATGCTGTGGCTCGGGAATAGCCAGCCGGCGTTGCCGTGAGAGCAGCCCGAGCAGATCTGATCCCGCTCGAGGAGGCGCACGCCGATGCCCCGCTCGGCGAGCGAGTACGCCGTGCAGACACCGATCACGCCGCCGCCGACGATCAGCACGTCCGAGTGTTCGGCCATCAGCGCCGTCCTCACGCGCTCAGGCGCGCACGTATTCGAAGTCGAGCGGCTGCTTGTTGATCGGGTTCGTCGGCGGCGCGATCCACTGCGCGCACTGCGCCCGCTCCATGACCGCTTCGCCCTGGAGGGACTCGAGGTAGGCGCGGTCCCCCTCGTCGGGGAGATGCCCCGCCACCTCGTCGGGATCATCGGTCGGCGTGCCGTCGGGCAGGAAGAGCGCATCTGCAAACGGCCCGATCTTGCGGTTGAAGCGCGGGCTCGGGAGACGCAGGCGAAAGCTCAAGCCGGCGTTCTGCAAGGGCTGGTTCCAGCGCGTCATGGTCTTCTCGCACTCGCGCAGGTAGGCCTCCGCCAGAAGCGCATTCGTGGCGCGCCGCATGGGCACCGGGTCGGACTCGATTGCGCCGTCTGCACGCGGCCGCTCGATCGAATGCGTCCCCTCGAGCAGCAGGTGGTCCGCGTAGGTGCCCGCCTTCGACTCCTGGTAGCGCCCCTTCAGGCCGGCCGCGAAGTAGGTCGCCGCGTTCGACGAGTCCGGTGCTCCGAACAGATCGATGCTCTCGCTGACCCAGAAGTTGATGTAGCGCTGCAGCATTGGCAGATCGATGCCGCCCCGTGTGCGCGCGTCCTCGTTGGGATCCTCCTGCATGAGCTGGGCGGTGCGCGCGATGATCCGACGGATCCCCGTCTCGCCGACGAACATGTGGTGCGCCTCCTCGGTCAGCATGAAGCGGCAGCTGCGGGCGAGCGGATCGAAGCCCGACTCGGCCAGGGCGGCGAGCTGGTACTTGCCGTCCCGGTCCGTGAACGTCGTGAAGCAGAAGAAGTCGAGCCACGTCGAGATGGGTCGATTGAACGCGCCCAGGATGCGCGGGTGGTCGACGGCTCCGCTCTGGCGCATCAGGAGCTCTTCCGCCTCCTCGCGACCGTCGCGCCCGAAGTGCCGGAACAGCAGGTAGACCATCGCCCAGAGGTGCCGCGCCTCCTCGACGTTCACCTGCAGCAGGTTGCGGAGGTCGTAGAGCGAGGGTGCGATGGCTCCCAGGCGCCGTTGCTGCTCGACGCTGGCCGGCTCCGTGTCGCCCTGTGTCACGATCAAGCGGCGCAAGGGGCCGCGCAGCTCGCCCGGCACCTCTTGCCAGGCGGCCTCGCCCGCGTGGTCCCCAAAAGCGATCACACGGTCCGGCTCTGGCGGGCTGAGAAAGATTCCCCAGCGATAGTCCGGCATGCGGACGTAGTCGTAGTGCGCCCAGCCCGCGCGGTCCACGGCAACTGCCGTTCGCAGGTAGATCTCGCGTTTCTGCAAGCCCTCCGGGCCCCGCTCGAGCCACCAGTCGTGGAAGGCGGGCTGCCAGTGCTCGAGCGCACGCTGGAGGCGGCGGTCTCCCGCGAGATCGACGTTGTTCGGAATGCGGGCTTGCAGATCAACCGACATCGGGTCTCGCTTTCTGCTGACAGAGAGGGGCCATTCAGGTTCTCTTCCAGTCGAACTTGGGTCGTTGGGGTTGGCCGAAGCTCCGGAGTGCGCCCTCGGGGCCAGAGGCGTTGGGTCGCTGGAAGATCCAGTTCTGCCAGGCAGAGAGACGCCCGAAGATCTTCGTCTCCAATGTCTCGGGACCGGGGAGCCGGAGGTTGGCTTCGAGGCCCGTGAGCGCATCGGGGGAGAAGCTGGCGCGCTCCTCGATTGCAACGCGTACCTCGTCGTCGTAGTCGATGTCGTCCAGCGCGGCGAACACGAGTCCCAGCTGGAGCGCGTCGTTTGCCGTGAGGGGTCCGACGGCGGCCAGGGCGCGATCGCGGGCCTTCGGGTCCCCGATGAAGCGCGTCTCGATGCGCGTGAGGCCGTTGGCCATCGGATAGGCGCCCCGGTTCGCGTTCGTGAGCTCGATCCGGAGCGCGGAGTCGCCCTCGAGCATGTAGCTGCGATCGGATGCCAGCGCGAGCTCGAAGAGCGTGCCGACCCAGCAGGAGCCCGGCTCGATCAGTGCGAAGCTGCTGCGCGCCGAGTTCTCCAGGCGCTTCAAGACGCGCCCGATCAGCGCTCGCACCTCGCCGGCGAGCCAGTCGGGACCCGCAAGGGCGGCGTCGAGCGCGCGGACCTGCTCGGGCTCGCC
>JAUXJB010000186.1 GCA_030624945.1 Deltaproteobacteria bacterium
GACCTGAGTGATCCGGCGCGTCTCAAGCAGGTCTACGAGCGGGACATCAAGTACGGTGGCCTCCTGGTGCCCACGAGGCAGCGGCCCGAGCTGCACAGCGAGGTGCGGATCACGATGTTGCTCCCAAGACCACACGCGCCGGTCGAATGCTGCGGCAACGTCGTCAAGCTGCACCACGATCCGGCGAGCGTTGCGCTTCGCATCGCCGAGGTGGATCAGGTGCGGGGCAAGCTGAGCGAGATCATCGGCGGCTCCTGACTCGCCCCGAACCCGTCCCGGGCCCGGTAGCCGAAGCTCGCATCGCGTAGGATCGCAGCCCGCCCGGTGAGAACTCTGGGCTACGGCGCGGTGAGGCGCGGCAGGATCTCGCTGATCGACCCCCTGAGCACGGCGTCGGCGATGTGGTCCATGTCGGTGGGCTGGGCGTTCAGGATCGCGATCCGCGCACCCGACTGCTTGGCGATGGGTACCACGGCGGCGATCGGATAGACCGACAGGGTAGAGCCGATCGCGAGCAGGAGGTCGCAGCTCTGGGCGCTCTGCTCGGAGCGCAGGAGGTCTTCGGGGACCAGGCTCTGTCCGAACGAGATCGTCGCGGACTTGAGGACTCCCCCACAGCTGCGGCACGGCGGGTCCTCCTCGCCGGCTTGAACGCGCTCGAATACGCGCTCGATCGGTCCGCGCTCCCCACAGCTCATGCAGACAAACTCGCGGGTCGTTCCGTGGATCTCGACCATGCGGCCCTGCGAGATTCCGGCCTCCTGGTGGAGCCCGTCGACGTTCTGGGTGATCAGCACGTCCAGCTTGCCCCGCGCTTCGAGATCGACCAGGGCGACGTGGCCCGCGTTGGGCTTGGCCCCTCGCCCGAACGTACCCACCCGGTTGCTCCAGGATCTCTTGCGCGCCTCGGGGTTGCTCAGATAGTTCTGGAGCGTGGCCGTCTTCTCGGCATCGGGATTCTTCGTCCACAGGCCCTCGGGGCCCCGGAAGTCGGGAATGCCGGAATCCGTCGAGATGCCGGCGCCCGTGAGCACCACGACTCGCTCGGCCTCGTCGATCCAGGAGCGAACCGCTGCCACGCCTTGGTCGGTCTTGTCCTCGAGATAAATCACGTCGCTACCTTATGCGGTTTGGACCACCCTGTGAAGGAGGGTCTCGCCGTCGCGAAGCCTGCGACAGTTCGCAAGCGCGATGCCCATGCTCCTCCGTCTCCTGCCGCGCTGGGACGCTCGGCCTTCGCGTTTCGACGTCGACTGAAACGCGCGCTGCAGTACCCGCAGAAAACTCCTCCCGGCTCGAACGTCGCAGACCGCTCCGGAGTCCGAACGCTTGGTGCCGCGAGTGGTTCACGGCAGCTTGCACAGAGGAGAACAGAACATGCGTACGCTGACGCGAACGGGACTGATGATCGCTGCGGCGGTCTTCTGCGTGGCAGCGCTTCCTCGCGCGGCCTCCGCACACACCGATGCGGTCATCCGGATCGGAGTCCGCGATGCGGGGGTTCACCTGAGGATTCGATATCCGTTGGTCTATCACGAGCCGCAGCGCATCGGGTTCGGCTACCGCCGCGAGCGTCGGCTCGTCGAGCGGCGCGACTGGCTTCAGCGAGCGGCCGTGCGGGCCTTGCACGCGGGCGAGCTCCGCGAAGCGCGCAGGCTCTTCTCTCGAGCGGTCGACCTGGAGGCGAGGCGTCGCGGGCGTCGTGCAGGCAGGCGGTGATATCCGGGCAAGGCTTTCGGTGCTAGGATGAGAAGCGTGGGCGAGCCGTCGGGTGCGGCTCCGAAGATCCGCCTACAAAGTTCGGCAAGGGAGCTACCACTGGACACAGGAGAGCGAGCCCCGCTCGACGGGGAGCCCGGAGTGTCTACGCGGCGCCCACCTACTTCTTGTAGGGCCCGGATCTTCGCCAGGTCGCGCCCGCCGCTCGCCCACAATTTTCCACGGGTGGCGCGCTCAGGAACCGACGTGGAATACGATCTCGAGGCGCCGGTTCTCCCTGCGGGCCTCGTCGCTCTGACCCCACGCGATGGGGCGGGTGTGGGCATAGCCCGTTGCACTGATCCGCGAGGGATCTAGCTTCCCCGGCCCGATCAGGTAGAGCAGGCCGGCTACCGCTCGCGCCGTCGAGAGGTGCCAGTTGGTCTGGAACTCCGGACTGTTGATCGGGACGTCATCGGTGTGACCCTCGATCGAGATCCGGTGGTCGGTCTGTGCGGCCATCGCCGCGATCTCGTCCAGCAGCGCCATGCCGGCGAGTCGGATCTTGCCCGAGCCAGACTCGAACATGAACGCGCCCTTGATGCGCAAGGTGAGCCCGCGATCCCCGGACACGCTCTCGACCAAGCCGCGGAGATCCTCGCGCTCCGTCACTCCGCGAATGCGGGCCTCGAGCTCCCGATCCTGCTCCGAGCTCGCGGCAGCCATGTCCGCCTCGGCGTCGCTCTCGACGGTCCGCTCCTGATCCAAGAGGGCGACCGGAGTGCTCGTCGATGCCCGGAACGGACCCGGATCGGCGCGTTCTACGCCGAAGGCCTCGTCCAGCGAGCCCAGCATGTCCCGGAACTTGACGATGTCGATGCTGGCAAAGGAGAGCAGCAGGACGAAGAAGCAGAGCAGGAGGCTCATCATGTCGGCGAACGTCGCCATCCAGACCGGCGCGCCCGCCTCGCCCCGGGGCTCCATGGCCTCGAGGCCCTCGTCGCTCACCGTTTCTCCCGGCCCGGTTCGGGGTCCGACGCCTTGCGCTCGCGCGGCGCGAGGTAGGCGTCGAGGTGGGTCTGGGTCAGGTTCCGGTTGTGGCGGCAGATGATCGACTCGATGCCCGCGATGACCAGGTTTCGACGCAGCAGCTCATCCTTCGTGCGATCCTCGAGCTTCTCCGCGATCGGGCCGAAGATCAGGAATGCCAGCACGGCGCCATAGAACGTCGTGAGCAGCGCCACCGCCATCGCCGGACCGATCGAGTCCGGGTTGTCCAGCGTCTGCAACATGTTCACGAGCCCGATCAGCGTCCCGATCATGCCCATCGCGGGAGACGTCGAGGCCATGAAGCGGAAGACCTGCTGACCGCGCTGGTGCCGCCCGCTCAGCGAGGCGGAATCGCGTCGCAGGTTGGAAACGACGAACTCCACGTCCAGACCGTCGATCGCCATGGTGAGGGCCCGCGTCAGGAAGGGATCGTTCGTCTCGACGTTCTCCAGGGCCAGCACCCCATCCTTGCGCGCCAGCTCCGAGAGCTCTTGGATCTTGGCGAGCAGCTCGTCGAGCGAAGCCCGCCCGTAGAAGAACGCCTGTTTGGCTACGCGGAAGGCGC
Organism: Deltaproteobacteria bacterium; assembly: GCA_030624945.1. Lineage (GTDB taxonomy): Bacteria > Myxococcota_A > UBA9160 > SZUA-336 > SZUA-336 > JAUXJB01. The sequence continues at coordinate 3,314 of JAUXJB010000186.1, forward strand.
CGAGGACGTCGGAGAACTTCTGCTTGATCAGTGTCGCCGCGAGCGTGCCGCCGATCACGATCAGGACGCCGGGAATGTTCACGAACGCCATCAAGGAGCCGTCGTACACGATCGATCCGACGATCAGACCCATGCCCAGCAGGATGCCGATGACGGTTGCGAGATCCATCGGAGCTTCTATCGGCGGATGAGTGCACGAGCTGACGCAGGCGCGGCGCCCGCTCCTCCGATGCTCAGCGCCGCGGCAGGTCCCGAGCCTTCCGGGCCATCCGCAAGAGCCCCGTCTCGCTGAGCAGCTCGTCGGTACGTTCTGCGGCGAACCAGCGCAGCTCGATCGACTCATGGCTCGGGCGAATCCTCTGCCCGGAGGCTGCGATCAGCAGGTAGCGGATGTCGTGGTGCAGGTGGGCGGGCTCCCCTCCACTCTCGGGGATCAGATGGACGTCGACATCGAGCGGTAGCGGGCCGCCGTCCGTGGGCACCACCTCGAGTTGCTCGAGACCGGACTCCTGTCGAGCTTCGCACAAGGCGACGCGAAGGGGGTCGGGATCGCCATCCGCGTGGCCGCCGAGCTGCAGCCAGCGGCCGAGCTTTCGGTGGTGGGTCAGCAGAAACTCTCTGTGGTCGGCGGAGACGATCCACGCGGAGCCGGTGATGTGGCCCTCA
>JAUXJB010000124.1 GCA_030624945.1 Deltaproteobacteria bacterium
ACCTGCTTCGAGGTGGTGTTCTCTCCCAGCTCACCAGTGATCACTCGGCGGTCGGAGAGATGATCGCGCAGCACGAGCTCTCCGAGGAGGAGGCCCGGAGCCATCCCGGCCGCCACATCATCACGCGCGCACTCGGAGTCGTGGGTAAGGTCGAGGCAGACATCGGTTCGCTGCGCGTAGGGGAGGGGGACTCCCTGCTGCTCTGTACGGACGGCATCAGTGCCCAGCTAGAGGACTGCACCATTCACGAGATTCTGTCGCGCTGGTGGCACGATCCCGCGAAGGCATCGACGAGCCTGGTCGAGGCGGCGAACGCCAGCGGCGGGCGGGACAACGCCACCGCGCTCGTGGTCTATCTCGCCAGCTGAGCGGAGCTTTCCGACGGGTCGAGCCCATCTGGTGAGATAGGCGGGCTGCAAGCTCCGCTGAAAGCGGAGCGCGCAGCGAGGCGAAGCCGAGCGACGGTGCCGCCGGCGCGGCCGTCCGCGCCGGATTTAGGCTAGTCGTCGAGGTTGGTGCGCCCGAGCATGTGCAGGGCGACCGAGTCCGGGTCGATATTGTAGGCGCCCAGCTCGATCCGCCGCTTCAGCTCGGCCAGGCGCTCGCTGCGGGCCTCCTCGTCGGCGCAGTCCCGGAGGTAATCTGGCGAGTAGAGCGAGTCGAGCTCCGCGGCATCGTCCGTAGGCGACGGCTCGGCGGGGGCTTTCTTCTCCATCTCGGATCTCCTTGCCGGGTTCTATCACTTATCGGGAAGACCGCGAACATCTTTAGCATCCTCGGTCGTCCGCGACATCTTTGCGGCCCGAAATGCGCGAGGCGGAGGCGGAGTGCTCAGCTGTGAAGGAGGCTGCGAAGTTTCGAGCGCAGGCGGGCGACGGCCTTTGTGTGGATCTGGCAGACGCGTGACTCGGTGATCCCGAGGACCCCCCCGATCTCCTTCATGTTGAGATCCTCGTAGTAGTAGAGCGAGATGACGAGTCGTTCCTTCTCCGGCAGGATGCCGATGCATTCCGCGACCGCCTGTCGCATCTCGCGGGACTTCAGGGATGTGAACGGGTTCTCCGCCTTCACGTCCTCGAAGATGTCGCCATGCATGGGCTGATCGGCGCCGCCACTGGATCGCAGCTCGTCGAGGTTGACCATGGAGATCCCGCGAACCTGATTCAGCAGAAAGTGGAATTCGTCCAGATCAATGCCGAGCGAGCCGGCGACTTCTTGCTCGGTTGCCGAACGGCCCAGGCGCTGCTCGACTTCGGTGTATGCCTGTTCCAGCCGCCGGCTCTTCTGACGGATCGATCGCGGAACCCAGTCCAGAGACCGCAGCTGGTCCAAAATGGCGCCCTTGATGCGGAACTCCGCATAGGTCTTGAACTTGCAGTTCTTGTCGGGGTTGTACTTGTCGATTGCATCCATCAACCCGATCACTCCCGTGTTGTGGAGATCATCGAGGTCAATGTGGGACGGCAGGCGAATGGCGATGCGATTGACGATGTAGCGGATCAGTGGCGCGTGCTGAAGGATGATCTGTTCCTTCAGATCGGCGGGAATCCTGCCGTGGTTTTCCCGTGCTTCGCGTAGAAGAGCCTCCATCGCAAACCTCCCTACTCCGTGGGTGATCCGGGCCAAGTCCAGCTTCCGTGTGGAGTTCGGGAGATGTGCAAGTCAAGTGCCGTGGAGGTGCAGCACTCGCGTGGGAGACCATTCGTACCTGCGCAGCAGCGCGTGCGAAGTGGTCGCAGCATCGGCAGAACGCGCGCTGGCTTGCGCATCCGCGAAATCGTGCGAGAGGGGGAACGGGGAAGCGCCGGAAGTCAGATCCTTGACAGTTTCCGGCCGTGGGGTGTTACGGAACCGTCATTCCAGTCCGCATTCGTGCTCGACCGGCAGAGGGGTCGCAGCTTAGAGGGCGGGTGGCTTGATAAGGCCTTTCGAGCGAATCTTCTCGACCAACGTCGTGCGCTTGAGCGCAAGCAATTTGGCCGCCCGGTTCTTGTTCCAGCCGGTCGTCTCGAGCGACTGAAGAATCAAGTCGGTCTCGTAAGCATCAACGAGCCCCGCGAAATCGATGCCGTCGGGGGGAATCTGGATCGACGGCTGGTTCTCGGTTTCGCCGATAACCTCCGGCGGCAACTCGTCTTCTGTGATCCAGCCTTCCCGGCGCATGATGGAGAGGCGTTCGATCAGACACTCGAGCTCGCGTACGTTTCCAGGCCAGTCGTAGTGTGCGAGACGCTTTGCGGTGGGAGGCTCGATCCCTTTCAGCTCCGGGTACTTGCGCCGCTGCTGCTTCAGGAAGTGCTCCACCAGCAGAGGGATGTCGTCGCGGCGGTCGCGGAGCGGAGGTACGTGGATCGGGACGACGTTCAGCCGGAAGTACAGGTCGGACCGGAATCTCTTTTCCTTGATCAGCTCCTGCAGGTTCTGATTGGTCGCAGCGATGATCCGAACGTCCGCGTGAAGGGTTTTGGACGAGCCGACAGGATCGTACTCCAGCTGTTGGATGACGCGGAGCAACTTGATCTGCAGCGATGGGCTCATGTCGCCGATCTCATCCAGGAACAGCGTTCCGCCCTCGGCCAAGCTGAAGCGCCCTTCCCGATCTCGAATGGCGCCGGTGAAAGCTCCCCTCACGTGTCCGAAGAGCTCGCTCTCCAGCAGCTCCTCGGGAACCGCACCGCAGTTGATGGCCACAAATGGATGTTCTGCGCGCGGACTCTTGTAGTGAATGGCTCTCGCTACGAGCTCTTTGCCGACGCCGCTCTCGCCGAGGATCAGAACGCGTGCCTCGGTCGGCGCGACCTTGCTGACGGTGTCGAGCATGGTGTGCATCACGGCACTTTCGCCGATGATGCTGGCCGGTCCGTATTTCACCTCGAGCTGACGCTGCAGCTGGCGGTTCGAGTCCTTGAGGTGGCGGAATTCGAGCGCCTTGTCGACCAGCAGCCCAAAGCTCGATATCCGGTCGTAGTCCTTGTCGATGAACCAGAAGGCGCCGTGTTCGAGTGCTTCGATGGAGCGGTCGGTCGTGCCGAAGCCCGTTATCACGATTGAGAGAAGTTCGGGATCAATCTGCCGGGCGCGCTCGATGAGGGCGATTCCGTCCATGCCGGGCATCTTGAGATCGGTGAGCACCAGATCGAACGACTGGTCCTGCAGGCGTTGCAGGGCGTTCTGCGGATCTCCCAGCGAGACGACTTCGTGCCCTTGCGCGTCCAGGTATCGCGTCAACGCCTCGCGGAAAAGCGCGTCGTCGTCAACGATCAGGATCGAACCACGGACCATGGGTTCCCCCCCCATAAGCCGGTTCGAATGTAGGCTAGGTGAGCCGGACGCTCAAGCCTGGCCGCCGGTCCTCCGATCACGCCCGCGATGGATGGCGACGAGACGGACGCATCGAACTCCGCAGCGCCCGGCCCGGCGAAGATTCTCCTGGTGGATGCGGAGCCGCGAGTGACGGAGCGCCTGCGGCGACAGATCGAGCGCGAGGGACTGGAGGGGCTCGAGGCTTCGGATCTCCAGACGCTTCGCGAACAGCTGGCCTACCAGCCCGAGGTGGTGTTTCTCGATCTGGAGCTGGAGCAATCGTCGGGGCTGGAGTTGATCGGTGAGATACGGACCCGCTCTCCCGGATCCGAGATCGTCGTCATGACGCCCTTTGCTTCGATTGACTCCGATGTGGCGTGTGCGGGCGTGCGAGATTTCGTCGAAAAGCCGCTCGCGGATCCCGAGGAGGTCGTCCGAGCCACGCGTAGAGCGCTCGAACGCCGCCGGCTCCGTGTGGCAGGGGAGGACGGATTGGCCAGAATCGTGGCCCGATCGCCCAAAATGAAGGGGGTGCTGGGTCTGATTCGCGATCTCTCCCACAACGAGAGCAACGTCCTCATCGAGGCCGAAAGCGGGACGGGGAAGGAGCTGGTGGCGCGGGCTATCCACGACACGTCCCCCCGCAGAACCGGGCCCTTTATCCCGGTCGACTGCGGCGCGCTCCCGGAGGGACTGGTGGAGAGCGAATTGTTCGGGTACGAGGTGGGTGCGTTCACGGGCGCAGATCGCCCTGCCCCCGGGCTTTTCCGGAGCGCGAACGGCGGGACGCTCTTTCTCGATGAGATCGGGGAGCTCCCCCTGTCGCTGCAATCCAAGCTGTTGCGAGCGATCCAGGCGCGTGAAGTCCGCCCACTGGGCACGACATTACCGGTCCCCATTGACGTTCGGATCGTCGCCGCCACGAACCGCGACCTGACAAGCGAGGTCCGCGAGGGGCGCTTTCGTCCCGATCTGTTCTACCGATTGCGGGTCGTCTCCATCCGCCTGCCGGCGCTGCGAGAGCGCCCCGAGGACATTCCGCTGCTGGCGGAGTACTTCGTGGCCCGGGCGGCCAAGGGAAGCGGTCGCATAAAGGGCATCGAGGCCGACGCGCTCGAGAAGCTTCTCTCCTGCCGCTGGGAAGGCAACGTCCGGGAGCTCGAGAACGCCATCGAGGCCGCCGTCGCGCTGGCGCGGGGTCCACGCATCGGGGCAGACGACTTGTGTCTCGGAGAAACCTGCTCGCCTCTAGCGCCCGCGCCGGAGGGCATCCCGCTCTCGCTTGCGAGCTACGAATGCGCGTGTCTGGAGGAAGCGCTGCGCCGCGTCGACGGGGACATTCGTGCCGCGGCCCGCCTGCTCGGAGTCGGTCGAAGCACCCTCTACCGCAAGCTCGCCAAGCACGGTCTCAAGCGCCCGACCTAGTGTCCTGTTCCGGGAGTGCACTCGCATTCTCGGCGGCCGATGCATCCGCGCTCGCGGCGTTGCGCCCGCTCTCAATGAAGGCGTGGGCGGGGTCTCCCCACGATGAGGAGGACATCGGAGAGTTCGGGGAAGCGGGCGCCGATCCAATCGGCCGCGCGGAGCAGGCGTTGGGCCGCGCGTCCGCCGAGCTTCTCGAGGAACCGGGACCAAGCTGTGACCCCCCACAGCAGCGACAACCCCCGACACTCATCGATGATGAGGTGGCGCGCGGCCTGCTTCCGCAAGAGCATCGGGTCGTAGCGCGTGAAATGGTCCGAGGGGACGTGATAGGGCCGCCGGCCGCGTGAGGCCAGGCTCGGGAAGATTCGATCCAGCAGCCGCTGGAGCCGATGCCCCAGCGACTCGAAGTTCGTGACGGAGAGAACGACGTGGCCCTCGGGGCGCGTGACACGCGCGAGCTCGCCGATGCACCCCGACGGGTTGTCGAAGTGGTCGAGGGCCCCCTTGCAGAATGCGGCGTCGAACGCGTCGTCGCGAAACGGCAGCATCTCGCCCCAGGCCCGCGTCCAGGCGGTGCGCTGCGATGCGGCTTCGGATGGCCGCCTCGCTTCCAGGAGCTTTCCGAGGTCCACCATCCGCCGCGAGGGCTCCGAGCGGACCGCCCACGCCCCGCGGCTGGCCAGCTCGAAGCCGTCCTGCCCGAGACCGGCGGCGGAGTCGAGGATGCGGCGACCGGGTC